>CBJNAS010000010.1:0-25405 GCA_966434565.1 uncultured Phenylobacterium sp. | reverse complement strand
TTGGGTGAGGTGGTCTGCAAGGCCTGCTCGGCGACCGGGGGTGCGGCGGTTCCGGGGCGGGCTGGTGGGGCGAGTTCGGACCGGCCAGTAGCGCAACGGGCCGGTGGCACGCTGCGTGATGACGTGGAGGCGGCGCTGGCGACGGTCTTCGACCAGGACTATCCGGGACGCGTCGAGGTGGTGTTCGGGCTGCAGGATCCCGCCGATCCGGCGCTGGCCGTCGCCCGGCGCCTGGCCGCCGCCCACCCAAACCGGGACGTCGCCGTCGTGGTCGACGCGCAAATCCACGGGGCGAACCGCAAGATCTCCAATCTGATCAACATGATGTGCGAGGCTCGCGGCGAGGTGCTGGTGCTGGCCGACAGCGACATCGCCGCGCCGCGCGACTGGCTGAGCGCTGTGGTCGAGCCCCTGGCCGCGGCGAAGGCGGGCCTTGTGACCTGCGCCTACGCCGGCGTCCCGGGCGCGGGTCTGGCCTCGCGGCTGGCGGCGATGGACCTGAGCTACCGATTCCTGCCGAGCGTCGCGGTCGGCGTTTCGCTGGGCATGGCGCATCCCTGCATGGGCTCGACCATCGCGCTGCGGCGCGAGACCCTGGCCGCGATCGGCGGCTTCGCGGCTTTCGCCGACCTGCTGGCGGACGATTATGCGATCGGCGAATCGGTGCGGGCCGCGGGCCGGCGCAGCCTCGTGGCCCCGGTGCTGGTCGCGCACGGCTGTTCGGAAGCAAGCCTTGCCGAGGTGTTCGCCCACGAGCTGCGCTGGGCCAGGACGGTGCGCGGCGTCGACCCCGCGGGCTTCGCCGGCAGCATCGTCACCCACGCCGTCTTCTGGGGCCTGATCAGCGCGATTCTCTGGCGCGGAGCTTGGCCGGGGGTTGCGGCGCTGGCGATCGCCCTCATTTGTCGTGCCTGGATGATACGGCAGGTGGAAAAAGTCGCTGGGCGGATCACCGGCGCTTGGTGGCTCTTCCCGGCGCGGGATATGTTGTCCTTGATTGTCTTCTTAAGCTCGTTCTTCGTGCGCGTTGTCCACTGGCGCGGAACCCGGTTCCGAGTCGACGCGCGCGGCGGACTGTCTGGGGTGTAGGGATCCGAATGCTTCGCACGCTCTTTCTGCAGGCGCCTTCGTTCGACGGGTTCGACGGCGGGGCCGGGTCGCGCTACCAGGCCAAGCGCGAGATCCGCTCCTTCTGGTTCCCCACCTGGCTGGCGCAGCCCGCCGCCCTGGTGCCGGGCTCCAAGCTGATCGACGCCCCGCCGGCCGGCATCGGCCTGAAGGAGGTCGTCGACCAGGCCAACGATTTCGATCTGGTGGTGGTCCACACCTCGGTGCCGTCTTTCCAGAGCGACGTGAAGTGCGTCGAGGCGATGAAGGCCGTCAATCCGAAGCTCAAGGCCGGCCTGATCGGCGCCAAGGTCGCGGTCGACGCGGAGAAGAGCCTGCGCGAGGCGCCGGCCATCGACTTCGTCTGCCGCAACGAGTTCGACTTCACCTGCCTGGAAGTCGCCGAGGACAAGCCCTGGGGCGAGATCCTGGGCCTCAGCTGGCGCAACGAAGCCGGCGAGATCGTCAATAATCCGGACCGGCCGGTGCTCGAACAGATGGACGCCCTGCCGTCGGTGATCGACGTCTACCGGCGAGACCTGAAGATCGAGGACTACTTCATCGGCTATCTGAAGCACCCCTACATCTCGGTCTACACGGGCCGCGGCTGCAAATCGCGCTGCACCTTCTGCCTGTGGCCGCAGACGGTGGGCGGGCACCGCTACCGCACCCGCTCGGTGGAGAACGTCGTTGCCGAGATCGCCGAGGCCAAGCGCCTGTTCCCGCAGGTGAAGGAGTTCTTCTTCGACGACGACACCTTCACCGACGACCTGCCGCGCGCCGAGGCGATCGCCGAGGGCCTGGGCAAGCTGGGCGTCACCTGGTCGTGCAACGCCAAGGCCAACGTGCCGCGCAAGACGCTGGAGAAGCTGAAGGCGGGCGGCCTGCGCCTGCTGCTGGTCGGCTACGAGAGCGGCAACCAGCAGATCCTGCACAACATCAAGAAGGGCATGCGCGTCGAGGTCGCCGAGCAGTTCACCAAGGACTGCCACGAGCTGGGCATCGCCATCCACGGCACCTTCATCCTGGGCCTGCCGGGCGAGACGCACGAGACCATCGAAGAGACCATCCAGTGGGCCTGCAAGGTCAATCCGCACACCATCCAGGTGTCGCTGGCCGCGCCCTATCCGGGCACCTTCCTGTTCAACCAGGCGGTGGAGAACGGCTGGCTGGACGCGAAGAACGCCGAGCTGGTGGACGAGCACGGCATCCAGATCGCGCCGCTGCACTATCCGCACCTCTCCCACGAAGAGATCTATGCGGCGCTGGAGACCTTCTACAAGCGCTTCTACTTCCGCCCGCGGAAGATCGGCGCGATCGTCGGCGAGATGGTCCGCGACTTCGACATGATGAAGCGCCGCCTGCGCGAGGGCGTGGAATTCTTCGACTTCCTGCGCGAGCGCAAGCAGGCCGTGGCGGCTTAGGGGCCGGTTCTGAACGCCCCCTCAGTCAGCTTCGCTGACAGCTCCCCCGCTTCGCGGGGGAGCATCTCGAGCCAGATCCTCCACCGCGACGCGGGGGAGGCGGATCGGCGCGTGAGCGCCGAGACGGAGGGGGCGTTCGTCCCACGTCAATGAAGCGCCTCGTGATAACCGCCGACGATTTCGGGGCCGACGTCGCGGTCAACGAAGCCGTCGAGGAGGCGCACCTGCGCGGCGTGCTCACGGCCGCCAGCCTGATGGTGGCCGCGCCGGCGGCGCAGGACGCCGTGGCCCGAGCCCGCCGGCTTTCCGGTCTGCGTGTGGGCCTGCACCTCGTCCTCGTCGAGGGCCGCCCCGCTTCCGATCCCGCCGCCATTCCCGACCTGGTCGGCCCCGACGGCCTGTTCCGCACCGACATGGCGGCCATGGCCGCGGCGATGTTCTTCCGTCCATCGGTGCGCCGCCAGCTGGAGGCGGAAGTCACCGCCCAGTTCGAGGCCTTCGCCGCGGCGGGCCTGCCGCTGGATCACGTCAACACCCACAAGCACTTCCACCTGCACCCGACGATCCTGTCGGCGATCCTCCGAATCGGCCCGCGGTTCGGCCTCACCGCCCTGCGCGCGCCGATCGAGCCGCACGCGGTGCTGGCCGCTGTCGAGCCTGCGGCGAAGCTGCCCCCCGCGTGGATCACTGCCCCCTGGATCACCTCACAATGGGCGGCGCTGGGGCGGGCGCGGGCCAGGCGCGCGGGGCTGTGCGTGCCGGACCAGGTGTTCGGACTGCAATGGACGGGGGCGATGACGGCCGATCGGCTTTGCGGCGTGATGCGCCACTTGCCCGACGGCCTCAGCGAGATTTACCTCCATCCGGCGAAGGCCGAGAGCTATCCGGGCAGCGCCCCCGGCTATCGCTATGTCGAGGAGTTCCTGGCGCTCGTGAATCCCGAGGCCGCCGCCGCCGCGCAAGCACCGGGCGTGGCGCTGGGCGGTTTCGCGGACTTTGCGTAAGACGCCGAAGAAGAGGGGGTGAGCATGACCGATCTCGCGATTCCCGCGCCGGACATGAGCCGGCAGGGCCGGCGCGGCGAGCGTCCGCAAGGCCGCATCCGCCTGGGCTCCGACGAGCACCTGCGGCTGTTCTGCCTGGAGCTGCTGGAGACCCACGACCCGTACAGGCCGCGCATCCTGGATTGGCCGAAGCTGGATGCGGAGACGCGCGCCAAGCTGGTCTCGCTGCCGATCTGGGACATCGCCGTGCAGACCGAGGGCAAGGCCGGCCTCAACGTGCGCACCTTCGCCGAGCAGTTCGCCAAGCGGGAGGGGCTGCTCAAGGAGGCGCTGGCCATGGACGCCTTCGAGGAGGGCCGCCACAAGATGGTCCTCGCCAACATGGTGAAGTTCTACGAGATCGCGCTGGCGCCGGAGCCCGAGTACAAGAAGCCGAAGGACCCGGAATGGGCCTTCATGGTGACCGGCTGGTCGGAGTGCATCGACAGCTTCTTCGGTTTCGGCCTGTTCGAACTGGCGAAACGGACCGGCTTCTTCCCGCCGGAATTGGTGGCCACCTTCGAGCCCGTCATGCGCGAGGAAGGCCGCCACATCCTGTTCTTCGTCAACTGGGTCGCCTGGTGGCGGCGCAACATGCCCTGGTGGCGCCGGCCCTGGTTCGAGCTGAAGGCGATCGCCGTCTGGCTCTATCTGATCGGCGAGCGGATCGGCTTCGCCGGCAAGATGGAGAGCAACGAAAAGGCCCAGGACTTCAACTTCACCCTGAACGGCTCGAAGGAGCTGGGCGTGGAGGTCACCTTCCCGGAACTGGCGCGCATCTGCCTGGAAGCCAACGACATGCGGCTCGGACCCTATGACAAGCGGCTGCCGCGGCCGGTGTTGATCCCGAACCTGATGCGGCTGGCGTTGCGGTTCACGAAGTCGAAGCCCTCCGCCGCGGCGCAGGGCGCGTGACCGATCGGGTGCATACCGCCGGGACGCCCTTGCCGGCGCTCGGCGCGGCGCGGGACTCGCCCCGGCGGCTGCGCGGCGGCATCGTGCTGGCGCTCGCCGTCGGCCTCGGCCTGACCACGGTGATCGTCGGGCTGGTGGGCCTGCGCGAGGTGGTGCGCGCCGCCGAGGCCATCGGCTCTCTGGGGTTCAGCGTCTTCTGCCTCTACTGGTTGCTGGTGATGTCCACGCCGGGGCTCGCCTGGGCGATCGCCGCCCATCGGGCGCGGTGCTCGGCCGGGGCCTTCATCTGGGCCCGGATTCTGCGCGAGGCCGCCGCCGACATCCTGCCCTTCTCCCAGGTCGGCGGGCTGGTGGTGGGCGCCCGGGCGGTGATGGCCGCCGGCGTGGCCGAGCACGCGGCGCTGGCCTCCGCCATCGTCGATCTCACCGCGGAGATCGTCGCACAGTTCTTCTACACCCTCCTGGGGGTGGGCCTGATCGTATTGCGGCTGCACGGCGGACGCGGCGAGAGCCCGGTGCTCTGGTCCGCCCTGGGCGCTCTGACCCTGCTGTTCGCCGCGGGCGCGGCCTGCCTGCTCGCCCAGCGGCGCGTCGTCGGCGGACTGGGCCGGCTGGCGCGGCGCTGGCTGCCGGACTCCATCGCCCGCGCCGATGCGATCAGCGCGGCGCTGGAGGAGATCTACAGGCAGCCCGGCCGCGTCGCCGCCGCCGTCGTGCTGCACCTCGTGGGCTGGATCGGCGGCGCCGGCGCCTCCTGGATCGCCCTCAAGTTCATGGGGGCCGAAGCCCCGTTCTGGGCGGTGCTGGCGGTCGAGAGCCTGATGTACGCGCTTCGCAACCTGGGCTTCGTCTTGCCCGGCGGGCTCGGCGTGCAGGAAGCCTCCTATGTCCTGCTGGGCCCGTTGTTCGGAGTCCACGCCAGCGACGCCCTGGCCCTGTCCCTGCTGCGCCGCGCCCGCGACCTGGTGATCGGCGTGCCCGTGCTGCTGATCTGGCAGGCCCGCGAAGGCGGCTCGGCCCTGCGCCGCCGCAAGCTGATGGGTGGGCGGGCCTGAGCGTGGCTGAAATCAGGGCTTGTGGTCAGGCCGTTTCACGGCAAGCTTAACCGCGTTCGGCGCCAGGCACTGCTTAAGGCCCCGGCGGCCCCTTGGTCCGGGCCGGCGCGACGCCGCTCATGCCGCGCTCCAGCTCGTCCGCGTGCTTTTCGTGCGAGCCCAGCAGCGCCGGCTCGAAGATCAGCGCCGCCACCAGCGTCCAGAGCAGGGAAATCATCAGGATCTTGCCCATGCTGGCGGTGCCCGGGTGGCTGGAGAACATCAGGCTTCCGAAGGCCATGCCGGTGGTCATGGCGCTGAAGAACACGCCGCGGGCCAGGCTGGACTGCAGCAGGTTGGTCGCGCCGCCGCGCCAGGCCATGACGAAATAGATGTGGAAGGCCACCCCCACCCCGAACAGCAGGGGAAAGGCGATGATGTTGGCGAAGTTGATTGGCTGGCCGATCAGCACGCAGGTGCCCAGCGTCAGGAAGCCCGCCACCACGATCGGCGCGAGCGTGAAGGCGGTCTCGCGGATGCTGCGCAGCGCCAGCACCAGAAGCAGGCTTATCACCACCAGCGACAGCACTCCGGCCACGATGAAGGCGGTGTAGACCGTGCGACTGGCCTGCTGGATGGAGACCGGCGCCCCGCTGGCGTCGGGGGCGACCTTCAGCACCGCCCGGGTGAAGCGGGCCAGCACCGCGTTGTCGTTGGAGTCGCCGGCTGGCGAGACCTGCACGCGGGCGCGGCCGTCGGGGGTGACCCAGTCGCGCTTCAGGTCTTGCGGCAGGCTGTCCAGCGTCACCGGCTCGGCGAGCAGCAGGCTGCGGATCTGGTCCAGCAGCGTGTTCAGCGGCGGGATCAGCGTCTCCGTCGCCCGGCCGCGGACACCGGGCGAGGCCTTGGCCAGGGTCTCCAACGCCGCGGCCAGGCTGAGCGCGTCTTGGGCGGCCGCGCCGCTCGCGTGGGTGGCGGCGGTCCTGAGGTCGGCGGCGGTCTTGACGAGCGCCTGGACGTTCTCGGCGTCGCTCGGCGCCGGCTGGGTCATGAGTGGATTGAGCGTCGGGTCGAGCAGCAGCTGCGCGTCGGAGATGGCTGCGAGCTTGGGCGGCTGGTCGTCCGGCACGAAGCCGGACAGCGTCACCGTCTGAGCGACCTCGGGCAGCTTGGAGAGGCGCTTGGCCAGCTGTTCGGCCGCCGGCAACGAGGGCGTCAGCACGTCGAGGGTGTTCGGCGAGGTCTTGGGGTCCTTGCTGATGTCGAGCAGGGTCGCCATCGCCTGACCCTGCGGGCTGCGCAGGTGCATCGGGTTGAAGTCGAAGCGCACGAAGGGCAGGGCGGCGACGCCGGCCAGGGTGGCGGCAGCGAAGCTCCAGAGCACCAGCTTGCGGCGGCGGATCAGGAAGTCGTCGAGCGGCGCCAGCCGCGGCGAGCCCACCTCGCCGGTCTGCTTGCGCGGCTTCAAGAGGGTGATCAGCGCCGGCAGCAGGGTCAGGCTGAGCACCAGGCCGATGACCATGCCCAGGCCCGCGATGACCCCGAGTTCGGAGACCCCGATATAGGGCGTGGGCAGGAAGGCGAAGAAGCCCAGGGTGATCGCCGCCGCGGCCAGGGCGAGCGATCGGCCGATGCTGGCGCCCGCCGCCACCAGGGCGGTCCGCAGGTCGTCATGGTGCAGCCGCTCGGCGCGGTAGCGCACGCTCAGCTGGATGCCGAAATCCACCGCAAGGCCCACGAACAGCGGGATGAAGGCCACCGAGATCAGGCTGAAGCGGCCGACCGACGCCAGACCCACGGCCGTGGTAAGCACCAGGCCCACGATCGTCGTCGCCAGGATGGCGAGCACGATCCTGGCCGAGCGCACCGCCAGCCACAGCATCACCACCATGGCCAGCCCCATGGACCCGAACACCAGCCAGGCCCGGTCGCTGATCGAGGCGAACTCCTCGTCCGACAGCGGGGTGGATCCGGTCAGACGCACCGTGACCCCGTGGGCGGGATCGAGGGCCAGCGCGCGCGCCTGGGCGCGGATGGCGTCGCTGGCCTCGGCCCCGGGGGTGAGCGCGCCGTAGTCGAGCTTGGGCTGGACGACGACGAAGCGACGCTTGCCGCCCTGCAGGCCACCCTTGCCGCCGGCGATCATCTCCTGCCAGGAGAACCAGGTCTGCTTGCCGGCCGCCACCTGCTGCAGCGCCTGGGCCAGGGCGCGGATCGGCTTGTCGACCGAGGCGAGGTCGGTCGAGCCTTGGGTCACGCCGGTCGCCAGCGTCGAAACCGCGCTCATCACCCCGCGCAGGCTGGGGTCGGCCGCCATCGGCCCGAGGAACGGCTGGGCCGAGACCAGCTGGTCGGTGGTGGAGCGCACCTCGTCCGCCGACAGGAACAGCAGGCCTTCCTTACCGAAGAACGGGCCGCCATCGGGGCGGCGCACGCCCGCGAAGCGTCGGGCGTCCGGCGTCAGCCTGTCGGTCAGCTGGGACGCCGCATGCTCGGCGAGCTCGGGCGTCGCCCCGTCGATGACCACCAGAATGGTGTCGTCGTACTGCGGGAAGGCTTTCGAGAGCGCGATCTCATGCTGACGCCAGCCCACCTTGGGCGAGAACAGCTGGGTGGTGTCGCTGGTCATCCGGAAGTGGCCGGAAATGAAGACCATGGCGATCGCCGCGAGCAGTAGTGCGCAGCCGAGCAGTTGCCAGGGGCTCTGGGTGCTGACCCGGACGATGGTGGCGATGAACGAGGGCTTGAGCGGCTTCATGCGGCCGGCCGCCCGCCGTTACGGGATGAACCGGCGCAGCTTGAGCGAGATGCTTTGCTCGCGGCCCGTGTAGGCGAAGGCCGCGTCCCGGAAGCTCGGGCCGGTGAACGGCACCGGCGGGTCGTTGGAGAAGCCCACGGCTTCGGTCGGCAGGCCGATGACATTGCGATCGACCTCCTGGTTGTCATTCCGATCATCGTAGGCCTGGACCGCGTAGACTCCTGGGGGGAGGTCCCTCACCTCCACGATGGTGACACCGCGCTTGGCCGGCGCCGACCCGCTGTAGCGGCAGTCGTGCAAAAACTCGCTGCGGCTGCACACGTCAACCCTCACGTGGCCGCGCGCCGAGCCCACGTTCGAGACCACGACGCGCAGGACGGCGGCGCGGCCCGCTTCCGCCGGCCCATCTTCCTGCGGTTGGGCCCGCGCGCCCGACGCGGTGATGAGCGCGCCGAGCGCCGCGGCGATCAGGAAACGTGGCAATCCAACTCCGTCCTTTGGCCGAGATCTGTCTTTTGGCCGACATCCAGGTTTTGGGCAGCAGAGGTAAATACGAGATTCTGTTTCGCAAGCCGCTTGGCTCAAATGGCCGCGGCTTTGGGAGCCCGCCGTCGGCGTTCCAGGAGCTGCCACGCCAGGACTGCAGGCGCGCCCACCACCAGGTCGCGGGCTCGGCGCACGAGCGAGAAGGCCAGCGCCACGGGCGCGCCGATGCCGAACAGGCCGCAGAGCAGAACGTAGCCGCCCTCCTGCACGCCGATGGCGGCGGGCACGGCGAAGGCGAACATGCGAAAGGCGACGAACAGGCCGTCGATGATCACGGCTTCGGCGAAGTCGACCGGCGCGCCCAGCAGCCGCAGCGCCACCCAGACCTCCACCGCGCCGAGAGTCCAGCCCAGCAGATGGACCGCCGCGCTGGCGGCGATCGAGCCGCCGGCGGCCAGAGACCGGGCCATCACCGCCGCCGCGCCGTCCCGCTCGCCCGCGCCGCCCCCTGGCCAGCGCCGGTCCAGCCCCGCGGCCATCTTCACCAGGCGCGCCCGGGTCCAGTCCCGCCGCAACAGCGCCACCGCAACCAGGGCCAGGTTGAGCGCGAGCACCGCCAGGGAGGGACCGAGCAGGAAGCTGTGCGGCAGCCGCCAGGCGAGCAGGGCGCAGGCGAGGCCGGCGTAGGGCGCCTTGGCGGCCTGTTCCACCACCACGTCGAGCAGACTGGAGACGGTCGCCTCCAGGCCCGAGACCCCGGTCAGGGCGACGGCGCGCGCGCCCAGGGCGAAGCCGCCGACCTGGGAGAAGGGCAGGAGCTCGCCGCCGGCGTCCCGCATCAACCGCCCCCAAATGAACCTGGCCCAGACGAACTTCGCCGGCGCGGGGCCGGCCGCGTGACGCGCCAGCAGCCACCAGGAGAGGCCGAGCGCCACCAGCGTCGGCAGGTGCGCCAGGGTGACGAGCAGGATTCCGCCCGCGCCGATGGTCTCCAGCGCCTGGGCGACCGGGCGGAAGCCCAGGTGCATGAGCAACCAGACGCTCGCCGCCAGGCCGGCGGCGAAGACCAGTTCGGCGAGGAATCGTTTCAAGCGGCCTGGGGGGCGAGGTCCGCGAAGGCGCGGATGTAGGATTCGAACCGCTCGTGCACCCGGGTCGGCTCCAGGCCGAATTCGGCGGGGTCGTAGCGGTTGACCTCGTAGCCGCCGCGCGGCCGACGGGCGACGAATCCGGCGATCCGCGCGCGTGCGGCCTCGTCGAACGGCATGTCGAAGTAGCCGTAGAGCTTGTCCAGCGCGACCAGCGGCTGGCGGGTCACCTCGCCGTAGTGGAGGTGCAGGACGCGTCCGCGCGGCAGCAGACTGTCGGCGTCCAGGATCCGCTCCGCGCCCTGGCGCCAGCGCTCGCTCACCTCCGCCCCGATGGCCAGCTTGTCGAGCCGGCGCGTGAAGGGCGCGCGCAGCGCCTCGGTCAGCTTGGCGACCGAGGCCAGCACCGCGTCCGGATGGCGGTGGACGAAGACGAAGCGCGCGTCCGGATAGGTGGCCAGGATGGCTTCCAGGGTGAAGACGTGGTCGGGGCACTTCAGCACCCAGCGCCCCGGACCGATTTGCGCCTGCAGGTGCTGCAGGAAGCGCTTGTGGAAGGCGAAAGCCGCCTCGTGCCCGCGTTCCTCCAGCCAGGCCAGGTAGCTCGGCACCCAGTAGGTGGTGTCGAACCTGAGACTCTGAAACACGTGGGCGGTGATCTCGGTGCACTCCTGCGGCGTGTCGGCGGCCAGCGGGTGCAGCCCCTCGACGTCCGGCGACAGGCGACGGAAGAAGCGCAGCTCCCACTCAGCCCGCTGCACCCGTCGGTCGCGCAGCCGGTCGCGGCCATCCGGATAGGGCTGCATGGTCTGCCAGGAGAGCGGGGTGTGATTGGCCGGATCCTGCGCCATCAGCGTGTGCAGGAAGGTGGTCCCGCTGCGCGGCAGGCCGGTGATGAAGATCGGGGCGGCGATGTCGGTGCGGACGATCTGCGGAGCCTCGGCTTCCGCCCGCTCGAGCCGCAGGACGTTGCCGAGCAGCCGCAGCACGTCCCACCGCAGGCTGACCCGGCCGAAGACGCTCAGCGCCGCCTCGCCCTCGCAGGCCTCGATGAACATGCTCAGGGCCGGTTCGAAGTCGCGGGCGCGGAAAGCCCGGCGCGCCTTGTGCTCGGCCAGGGCGATCAGCTCCGTGGCCTCGAGCGGCCGGGCTCCCAGCCCGAGCGGCTGGGCGGCGCGATCGGCCAGGGACAGCAGCGCCGGTCCGACTCGGGCCATGCTCAGCAGCCTCCGCGGCCGGCGGCGGTCGGCGCCGGATCCGCTCCGCACGCCGCGCGATTCGTCTCGGTGAAGCGCCGCTCAGAGGTCTCTGTCATAGGTACTCCATCCTCCCAGCCCTGCGCGCATAGCACCGCCGCGCCAGCAGAGCACGTCCGAACGCTCCAGGCGAGACCCGGCCGCCTTGCGCCAGCTCAGCGTGCAGCGAGGGCCGCGCGCTGCACCTTGGCGAGCGCCTCGCCGCGGTCGAGGCTGAAGACGCCGCGGTCGGCGGGCGTGAAGACCAGGCTCTCGCGCTGGCGGGCGAGCGCGCCCGGCGCGTCGCCGCCCTCGGGCGCAAGGCGGAAGGGGACAAGCAGCGGCCCCACCCTGCGGTAGTCGGTGATGCGTAGCGCGCTGGCGCGCCGTCCGGTGCGGTCGACGATGCGGGCCAGAAGCCGCGTCCGCTGGTCGAACCACAGCTCGCGCGGCTCCCCGTTCCAGGGCTGCATGCGGATCACCTCATAGGACCGGCCCTGCAGGCGCCGGACGCCGAGATAGTCGCCGCGCGCGTCGAAGCGGCCGGGGAACAGGTAGCAGTGCGCGGCGAAGAAGGCTTCGGTCCTGGCCTGGGCCAGGGTGGCGTGGTCGTTGACCGCGGTGATCGCGCCGTCGGGCCGGACCTGCCAGACTGCCTGGCCGTTGAAGCCCTCGATGCGCAGGCCCTCGGGCGCCCTGGTCTCCACCCGCATGCCGTAGCGGAGCGGATCGATCCAGCTCTCGTAGGCGAGCCCGCCGCGCCGCCCGGTCTCGCGCCAGCCGCGCAGCAGGTACCAGCCGGAACCGCCGCTGGCCGCGAACGCGCGCGAGATCACCCGCTGAGCGGGCGGCGAGATCTGCGCCTGCGCCGCGGTCGCGAGGCCCGTGAGCAGGGCGAGGCAGAGGATCAGCGGACGTATCGGCATGATCGCTCGCAGCAAGCCGGCGAGCTTGGCGAGAATGGGGCAGGAGCGTGGGATCATCGCGCCTCGATTGGCGGGCAGTATGAAGACCATCGGCGATCCCGCGCTCGCCCAGGCCGGAGCTGCGCCGGATGCCGCGGAATTGGCGGCGGCGCAATGGCCGTTCCCCCCGCCAGGCGGCCTCTCGCGAGGCGAAGCGGCGGCGATCCAGTTCCCGGGCGCCAGAGAACAGCGCGCTCGCGGCGGCGGCAAGGCCTGCCGGTCGAGGCCGCCGACGACTATATCCCGCCGCATGGCCGAACCCTTCAACGATAAGATCCTGACCGGCTCCAGGGCCGAAATCTACGCCCAGGCTGCGCGCGAGATCGCCGCGGTGCTGGAGGGCGAGCCCAACCTGACGGCGCGCATGGCCACGGTCGCCGCCATGCTGGCCGCCAGCTTCGACCATTACTTCTGGACCGGCTTCTACGTCGTCGACCCCGAGCGACCGCGGGAGCTGGTCGTCGGGCCCTACCAGGGCACGCTGGGATGCCTGCGGATCGCCTTCGGCCGCGGGGTCTGCGGGGCGGCGGCGGAGACCGGGACGACCCAGCTCGTGCCAGACGTTCACGCCTTTCCGGGCCACATCGCCTGTGACAGCCGCTCGGCCAGCGAGATCGTCGTGCCGGTGTTCGATCCGGCGGGGCGGCTGATCGCGGTGTTCGACGTCGACTCCGAAACTCCCGCCGCCTTCGACGAGGTCGACCGGCGGGGCCTTGAGGCGATCCTGCGCGAGGTGTTCACCGTCTGAGCGGCCATTCGGCGCATGGGCGATGGATGCCGCGAGGCCCTTGCGCTCGGCCGCTCGGGCGCTCATGAGCGAGTGAGCTTTCGCGAGGGGACGTGATGACTGGACGGGTTTACGCCATCACCGGCGCTTTCGGCGCCCTGGGCTCCGCCGTGGCCAAGGCGGCCGCCGCCAAGGGCGCGCGCCTGGCGCTGATCGACTTCGCTAAGGCGCCGCCCGCCGGCCTGCCCTCCGGCGACGACGTGCTCGCCCTGGGTGGGGTCGACCTGACCGACCCGGCCGCGGCCCAGCGGACGATCGACGCCGTGGTCGCGCGCTTCGGGGGCCTGGACGCCCTGGTCAATGTCGCCGGCGGCTTCCGCTGGGAGCTGCACGAAGGCGGCGATCCGGAAACCTGGCGCACCCTGTTCCGGATGAACGTCGAGACCGTGGCCAACACCACCCGCGCGGCGCTCTCCGCGTTGAAGGCCTCGAGCTCGGGGCGGATCGTCAACGTCGGCGCCAACGGCGCGGTCAAGGCGGCGGCCGGAATGGGAGCCTACGCGGCGTCGAAGGCGGGCGTGCACAAGCTGACCGAGGCGCTCGCCGAAGAGCTGAAGCCGACCGGCGTCACCGTCAACGCCGTCCTCCCTTCGATCATCGACACCGCGGTCAACCGCGCCGACATGCCCGACGCCGACCACTCCGCCTGGGTGAAACCCGAAGAGCTGGCCTCGGTGATCCTGTTCCTGGCCTCCGAGGAGGCCAGCGCCGTGACCGGGGCGCTGCTGCCGGTGACCGGAAAGGTCTGAGGCTGGTCCGAACGCCCCCTCCGTCTCCCGCCTTCGGCGGGAGCCAACTCGGCAAGATGATCCACCGCAACGCGGGGGAGCTGTGGCCGAAGGCGACTGAGGGGGCGTCAGGCTGAGCTGAGCCGTGAATGCCGGAGCCTTGGCGAGCTGTCTCTCCCCATGAACGGGAGGGAAGGCTTATATCTGCCCCATGTCGGAAATCTCCGAAGCGCCGCTTTCGGGTGCTGCGCTCATCAAAGACGAGGTCAGGCGCCTGCCCGACGCCCCGGGCGTCTATCGCATGCTGGGCGAAGGCGGGGAGGCGCTCTACGTCGGCAAGGCGCGGTCGCTGAAGAAGCGCGTGCTGCAGTATGCGCAGGGGCGGTTCCACACCAACCGCATCGCGCACATGGTCGACCTCACGCGGGCGATGGAGTTCGTCGTCACCCGCACCGAGACCGACGCCCTGCTGCTCGAGATCAACCTGATCAAGCAGCTGAAGCCCCGGTTCAACGTGCTGCTGCGCGACGACAAAAGCTTCCCGGAGATCGTCATCCGCCGCGACCACGCCGCCCCCCAGTTGCGCAAGCACCGCGGGGCGCACGCGATCAAGGGTGACTATTTCGGCCCCTTCGCCTCGGCCTGGGCGGTGAACCGCACGCTCAACACCCTGCAGAAGGCCTTCCTGCTGCGCTCCTGCTCGGACAGCGTCTACGAGACCCGCACCCGGCCCTGCATGCTGCACCAGATCCGCCGCTGCGCCGCCCCCTGCACCGGCCTGATCGATCTTGCCGACTACCAGGCGCTGGTGGACCAGGCCGAGGCCTTCCTGCGCGGCAAGAGCCGGGCGGTGATGGCGAAGATGGCCGAGGAGATGCAGACCGCCTCCGACGAGCTGGAGTTCGAGCGCGCCGCGCGCCTGCGCGACCGTATCCGCGCGCTCGCCTCCGTGGCCCAGGAGCAGCAGGTCAATCCGGAGACCGTGGACGAAGCCGACGTCTTCGCCCTGCACGCCGAGGGCGGCCAGGCCTGCGTGCAGGTGTTCTTCTTCCGCGCCGGCCAGAACTGGGGCAACCGCGCCTACTTTCCCAAGCTCCCTCAAGGGGGCGTGGACAAGGCCGATGAGGACGCGGAGGTGATGAGCGCCTTCCTGGGCCAGTTCTACGACGACAAGCCGATCCCCAGGCTGATCCTCGTCAACGTCGAGCCCGCCGACCGGGAGCTGCTGGCCGAGGCCTTCTGCATCAAGGCCGGCCGCAAGGTGGAGATCGCCCGGCCGCAGCGCGGCGAAAAGCGCCAGCTGGTCGACAACGCGCTCACCAACGCCCGCGAGGCGCTGGGACGCAAGATGGCCGAGAGCTCGGCGCAGTCGAAGCTGCTGGCCGGCGTCTGCGAGGCCTTCGGCCTGGAGGCGTCGCCGGAGCGGATCGAGGTCTACGACAACAGCCACATCATGGGGACCAATGCGGTCGGCGGCATGATCGTGGCCGGCCCGGACGGCTTCCAGAAGGCGCAGTACCGCAAGTTCAACATCCGCTCCGCCGAGCTCACCCCCGGCGACGACTACGGCATGATGCGCGAGGTGCTGCGCCGCCGGTTCTCGCGCCTGGTCAAGGAAGAGGAGGAAGGCGCCGAGACGGTCCGCCCCGACCTGGTGCTGATCGACGGCGGCGCGGGTCAGCTGGCGGCGGCGCTGGAGATCATGGCCGACCTCGGCGTCGAGGACATCCCGGTGGTGGGCGTGGCCAAGGGGCCGGACCGCGACGCGGGCCTGGAGCGGTTCTTCGTTCCCGGCAAGGAGCCGTTCATGCTCGAGCCAAAGTCGCCGGTGCTCTACTACCTGCAGCGCCTGCGCGATGAAGCCCACCGCTTCGCCATCGGCAGCCACCGCACGCGGCGCGCCATGGACCTGAAGAAGAATCCCCTGGACGAGATCGAGGGCGTGGGCCCCTCGCGCAAGCGGGCGCTGTTGCACGCCTTCGGCTCGGCCCGCGGCGTGTCCCGCGCCTCGGTCGAGGACCTGGCCAAGGTCGAGGGCGTCAGCGAGGCGCTGGCGCAACGCATCCACGACTTCTTCCGCAAGGCCTGATAACGACCGCCGCCGTCGTCCTCAGCTATGGTGACGTTCGCTCCTGATCTTCGCCCCTAAGCTCGGCCGGAGCACAGGGGGAGGCCGGCGTGCGCTTCAACATCACCTGGGACAGCAGCGTCGACGCGGCCCCGGCCGCTTTCAAGACCGACATCCTCGCGGTCGCGCAATATTTCGCCAACGCCTTCACGGACCCGGTGACGGTGAACATCGCGATCGGATTTGGCGAGGTCGCTGGCTACCAGCTGGCGTCCGGCGCCCTGGGCGAGAGCCTGACCTATCTCACCTCGACCGGCTTCAAGCAGGTCATCTCCGCCTTGCGGCGCGACGCCCTCACCGCGAACGACGCCAGCGCGGTCAAGAGCCTGCCCTCGGCGGATCCGACGGGCGGAGGCCACTACTTCCTGACCACCGCCAACGCCAAGGCCCTGGGGCTCTATTCCAGCCTCGGCTACGACGGCTATGTCGGCTTCAGCTCGACGGCGCCCTTCACCTACGACGCCTCCCACGGGGTCGCCGCCGGGACCTATGACTTCTTCGCCGTGGCCGCGCATGAGTTCTCGGAGATCATGGGCCGTCAGCTGCTCGCCGGCGAGACGCTGGGGAGCACGAGCAACACCTACACCGCGCTCGACCTGTTCCATTGGGCGGCGGCGGGCGTGCGGGCGCTCACCGGCGCGGCGGCCGGCTACTTCTCTTTCGACGGCGGGGCCACCCACCTGCAGAGTTTCAACACCAACCCGGGCGGGGATTTTGGCGACTGGGCGTCATCTGCCGGAGCCGACGCCTTCAACGCCTTCGCCAACAGCGGCGTCGTCAACAAGATCACCGCCGGCGACCTGACGGCCCTCGACGTGATCGGTTGGAACCTGGGCGCGTCGGGCTCATCGGCGAGCAGCGCCTATCCGGCCGGCACGAACGTGCATCTGAGCGCCGCCAACCAGGTGACCGCCCATGAGGCCGGGCTCGCCGACGCGCTGCTGAACGTCGGCCGGGCCCTGCACGACCCCTCGCTGGTGGCGGACCTCAGCGCGTTCTATGGCTACGGCGCTTAAGGAATTACGCCATAGCGGGCGAAATTGGCGGCGATCTTTGGGTCGAGCGCCGCGGCCTGGGTCAGGTCGGCGTCGCCTTGGGCCGCCTGGCCGAGCCGGCGCTCCGCCAGGCCCAGGCCGAAGCGGGCGCTGACCAGGCCGGGCTCGAGCTTCAGCGCGGCCTGGTAGTCGCCCACCGCCGCCGCCGCATCGCCGCGGCGCAACCGCACCAGGGCGCGGATGTCGTAGGCCTCGGCCAGGCTGGGCTTCAGCGCGATCGCGCGGTCGCAGTCGGCGAGCGCGGCGTCGAGCTCGGTCCCCGCCAGCGAGCGCACCCAGGCCCGGGCGGCCAGGGCCTCAGCCGATGCGGGCGCGCGGCGCACCGCCGCCTCGGCGTCGGCGAGGGCGCGGGCGTGGTCGTTCTGCGACTCGTAGGCCTCGGCGCGGCGAATGCGGAAGGCGAGGTCGTCCGGATGCTGCGCCAGCAGCGCGCTCAGATCCTCCGCCGCGCCGGCCGCGTCGTCCAGCGCCAGCCGCGCCCTGGCCCGGTTGTCGAGCGCCAGCTCGTAGCCTGGCCGCAGCGCCAGCGCCTGGTCGAAGTCGGCGCGGGCGGCGGCGAGGTCGCCCTGGCGCATCAGCGTCTCGCCCCGGTTGTTGTAGGCGGCCGCGTCCCGGGGATTGCCGGCGATCGCCTCGCCGTAGCTGGCGACCGCGGCGTCGAGCTGGCCGCGGGCCGCCTGCAGGAAGGCCAGGTTGAAGGCGGCCTGCGGATCGGCCGGGGCGGACCTGCGGGCGGCGGCGTAGTCGGCGTCGGCGCGGGCGAGCTCGCCCTTGCGGGTCCAGACCCAGGCGCGGCCGCTCAGCGCCTCGGCCGAGCCGGGCTGCGCCGACAGCGCCGCGTCATAGTCGGCGAGCGCGCCGGCCAGGTCGCCGCCGCGGGCGCGCAGCGCGGCGCGGTGGACCAGGGCGGGCGGATAGTCCGGCTGCAGCTTCAGCGCGGCGGCGAAATCGGCCAGCGCGCGCTCGAGGTCGCCCTGCCGCGCGTAGGCGCTCGCCCGCTGGTCGAGCAGGAAGGCCGAGGGCCGCGCCAGCCCCACGGCCCGGTCGTAATCGGCCAGGGCCCCGCCGGCGTCGCCGCGGGCCATCCGCGCCGCCGCCCGGCCGAGCCAGCCGTCGAGCAGCTCCGGCTTCAGCTGGATCGCCGCGTCGTAGTCCGCTTCCGCCTCCGCGTAGGCGGCCCGGGCGTAGCGCACTGCGCCCAGCCCGGCGTGCGCCTCGGCCAGCGTCGGGTCGAGCCGCAGGGCGTCCTGGTAGTCGGCCATGGCGCGGTCGAGGGCGCCCTGGTCCTGGAAGACGGCCCCGCGGTTGAAGTAGGCGACAGCCTGGTGCGGCGGGATTTCCAGCCTGGACTGGATTACGCCGGTGCAGCCGTTGATCTGCTGCAGGGCGCCTGACTGGTCGTCGCCCAGGCAGGTGCGCCAGTCGGCCAGCAGCTGGGCCCTTGCGGGCGCGGCGGCGAGGAGGGTGGTGAAGAGGATGGCGAGGGGGGCTGCGCCAAGAACGGACACGCGCACGCGAACTCTCCAACGTTCCGCCCCGCCCTGGGACGGAAGATTGAGACGGATCGCGCGCCGCGTGAAGCGGAAAAGATGCAGCGGCGTGGCGGCGCATTCCCGGACGGGCGCCGGCGGGTTATGAGTGCCGCCGGGACGGCCTGGACAGGGCTCGAGCTGAAATGGACGACGCGGGCGGACCTGAACGACGGCCGCAGTGGAGCTATGGCTACGACGGCGTGGACTCGGCCCAGGCCGGCGAGGCGGGCGGATATCCGCCCCAGCCTGGGCCTGAGCCGCGCCGTCGCCGGCGCTTCTGGACGTTCCGGCGGATCCTGACCACGCTGTTTATGCTGGCGGTCTCGGCGGCGCTGCTGGTCGGCTGGCTGAGCTGGCGCTTGCCGGTCTCGCGGGCGCTCGATCCCCTGCCGACGCCGGCTCTGGTGCTGGTCAGCGCCGACGGCCATCCCTTTGCGCGGCGGGGCTACGTCAAGGACCGGCCGGTGGAGGTCGACGCGCTTCCGCCTTACGTGCCGGCCGCCTTCGTCGCCATCGAGGATCGCCGCTTCTATCGCCACTTCGGCGTCGACCTGATCGGGGTGGGCCGCGCGCTGCTCACCAACCTGCGCCACCGCGGCGTGCGCGAGGGCGGCAGCACCATCACCCAGCAGCTCGCCAAGACGGCCTTTCTCAGCCCCGAGCGCACCCTGCGCCGCAAGGCCCAGGAGGTGTTCGTCGCGCTTTGGCTGGAGGCGCGGCTCTCGAAGAAGGAGATCCTCTCCCGCTATCTCTCCAGCGTCTATTTCGGCGATGGGGTCTACGGCCTGCGCGCGGCGGCCCAGCACTATTTCGGAAAAGCCCCGGAGCACCTCACCCTGGGTGAGGCGGCGATGCTGGCGGGGCTGGTCAAGGCGCCATCGGCGCTGGACCCGGTGGATCATCCGCAGGCCGCCGCCGCCCGCGCGGGCGTCGTGCTGGACGCCATGGTGAAGACCGACGCCGTCGCCTCCGCCGACGCCGAGCGCGCGCGCCACGTGCGCCTGCACGTCGCCAAGCCTTTGCCGGTCGGCGGCTGGTTCGCCGACTGGGCCGCGCCTCAGGTGAAGCAGGCGACCGAGGCCCAGTATGGCGTGGTGCAGGTCCGCACCACCCTGGATTCCCGCCTGCAACGGCGCGCCGAGTGGGCGATCAGGAGTTGGCTTGACGGGCCGGGCCGCCGCCAGGGCGCGACGCAGGCGGCGCTGGTGGCCATGCGGCCGGACGGGGCGGTGGTGGCGCTGGTCGGCGGCCGCGACTATGGCGCCAGCCAGTTCAACCGCGCCGTCCAGGCGAGGCGCCAGCCGGGCTCGGCGTTCAAGTTGTTCGTCTACCTCGCGGCGCTGCGCGACGGGGCGCGGCCGGACTCCCAGGTCTCGGAGGCGCCGATCACCGTGGGCGGCTGGACGCCGCGCAATTTCGAGCGCACCTCCGGCGGAACACTGACGCTGCGCGACGCCTTCGCCCAGTCCAGCAACATCGCCGCCGTGCGCATCGCCCAGAAAGTCGGACGCGAGCGCATCCTCGACGCCGCCCAGGACCTGGGCGTCACCAGTCCGCTGGTGAAGGATGCCACGCTCCCGCTTGGCACCTCGGAGATGACCCTCCTAGAGCTCACCTCGGCGTATGCGGCGGTGGCCTCGGGCCATGCGCCGGTGCAGCCCTATGCCCTCGGCCCCGTTGCGACGGGTGACGACGAGGCCACGCAGCCGCAGGCGCCGCATTCGCTGCCCGACGACCAGCGCCGGGCCCTGCTCGACCTGATGTCCGCCGCCGTCGAGACCGGCACCGCCCGGGCCGCGCGCCTCGACCAGCCGGCCTACGGCAAGACCGGCACCACCCAAGAGCACCGCGACGCGGTCTTCGTGGGCTTCACCGGCGACCTGGTGGTGGGCGTCTGGGTCGGCAACGACGACCATTCGCCGATGAAGGGCGTCACCGGCGGCGGGCTGCCGGCGCAGATCTGGCGCGACTTCATGGCGAGCGCCCTCGACGCCGGCCTCGTCGAACGCGTCCGCCCCCCGCCGCCCGCGCCGTCGCAGCCGCTGGAACAGCTGGAGCAGGGCGTGGGTGGCTGGCTGCACCGCACGTGGGAGTCGCTGTTCGGCGGGTGGTGAGTTTCACCTCGCGGAGCAGCGCTGACGAGAATGGATGCGACAGTCTGCGCATCCGATACAGTGGCTCGCCCGCGCCCGAGGCAACGCACTTTGCCCATGCACCTCCAGCACCGGTCGTCCGCGCTGCGCACCCATGGCCGCCGCGACCGCGACCAGAGCGCGCCTGCCGGAACCTGCTTCAGCGCCGATAGCTGCCGAGGCCGGGTTTGTAGCTCTTCTCGTCGATGAACTGGCGAATGCCTTCCTTGCGGCCGTCATTGTCGAACGAGTTGGCGGCTTCCTGGGCCCGGATCAGATAATCTTCGGCGTTGTCATAGGTCATCTCCTTGACGCGGCGCACGGCGTCCTTGGTGGCCTTCAGCGCGAAGGGGTTCTTGCCGAGCAGGATCTTGGCGACCTCCGTCACCCGGTCCTTGAGGGCGGCGAGCGGAAGCGCTTCGTTGACCAGCTTCCATTGGGCGGCCGTCCTGCCGTCGATCGTCTCGCCGGTGAGGGCGTGGTACATGGCATCGCGCATGGAGAGCAGCTCGACGGCGACCTTGGTCGCCCCGCCGCCCGGCAGGATGCCCCAGTTGATCTCGGACAGGCCGAATTGCGCCTCTTCGGCGGCGAAGGCCAGGTCGCAGGCGAACAGAGGGCCGTAGCCCCCGCCGAAGCACCAGCCGTTGACCATGGCGATCGTCGGCTTCTGGCACCAACGCAGCCTGCGCCACCAGCCGTAGGCCTCACGTTGCGACTGGCGCACCGCGCCCAGGCCCTTCGCCTCGGTCTCGCGGAAATATTCCTTGAGATCCATGCCGGCGGACCAGGCCGTGCCCTCGCCGCTCAACACCACGACGCCGACGTCCTCGCGGAACTCCAGTTCGTCGAGCACCTCCAGCATGCGTCGGTTGAGCGTCGGACTCATGCAGTTGCGCTTTTCAGGGCGGTTGAACCGCACCCAGGCGATGCCATCCTCTATGGTGAAGATGGCGGTGTTGTTGACCTCGGTCATGGGACGTCTCTTTCTCGATGTCGGGAATGGGAGATCAGATCGGGTAGTGTCCGGGCTGGGTCTCGACGGTGACCCACCTCAGCTCGGTGAACTCCGCGACGCCGGCCTTGCCGCCGAAGCGGCCGTAGCCGCTGGCCTTCACACCGCCGAAGGGCATCTGGGCCTCGTCGTGCACCGTGGGGCCGTTGACGTGGCAGATGCCCGACTGGATGCGCTCGGCGATGCGCAGGCCGCGGGCGACGTCGCGGGTGAAGACGGACGCGGAGAGGCCGTACTCGGTGTCGTTGGCGAGGCGGATCGCGTCCTCCTCGTCGCGGGCGCGGATGAGCGCCACGACCGGACCGAAGGATTCCTCTGCGTAGATCGCCATGGCGGGCGTGACGTCGTCGAGGACGGTCGCGTCCATCAGCACGCCCCGCGCCTCGCCGCCGCAGAGCCTGCGGGCGCCTTTGGCCTCAGCGTCGGCGATCAGCCGCTCGAGGCGCGCGATCGTCGCCGGGTCCACCACGGCTCCGAGCGGTGTCTCTGGCTTGCGCGGGTCGCCGGCCTTCAGGGTCGCCGCCTTAGCGGCGAACTTCTCGGCGAAGGCCTCGGCCACGGCGTCGACGACGATGATCCGTTCGGTCGACATGCAGATCTGGCCCTGGTTCATGAAGGCGCCGAAGGCGGCGGCCTTCACCGCCTCATCGAGTTCGGCGTCCTCCAGCACCAACAGGGGCGCCTTGCCGCCGAGCTCAAGCAACACCGGCTTGAGGTGCTCGGCCGCGCGCCGCGCGATAATCCGGCCGACGCGCGTCGAGCCCGTGAAGTTGACCCGTCGCACGGCCGGATGGTCGATCAGGGCGCCGACGACTTCGCCGGCGTCTTCCGGCGCATTGGTCACCACGTTCACCGCGCCCGGCGGCAGGCCGGCCTCCTGGAAGGCCCGGCCGATCAGGGCATGGGTGCGGGGGCAAGCTTCGGAGGCTTTCAGCACCACGGTGTTGCCGCAGGCGAGCGGCAGGGCGACAGCGCGCACGCCGAGGATCACCGGGGCGTTCCAGGGGGCGATGCTGAGCACCACGCCGACCGGCTGACGCACGGCCATGGCCAGGCAGCCCGGCTTGTCGGAAGGAATCACCTCGCCGCTCACCTGGGTGGTCATGGCGGCGGCTTCGCGCAGCATGCCCGCGGCCAGCATCACGTTGTATCGCGCCCAGCCTTCGGTCGCGCCCACCTCAGCGCACATGGCCGAGACGAAGACGTCCGCCAGGCCGGCCAGCCGGTCGGCGGCCTTGGTCAGGAGGTCGCGCCGGGCGTTGGGCCCCAGCGCGGACCAGGCCGGGAAAGCCGCCTGCGCGGCCTCGGCCGCCTTGACGGCGTCGGCCGGAGCGGCGGCGGCCGCGCGCGTCGCTACCTGCCCGGTGACTGGGTTCAGGCGCTCGTAGACGCGGCCCGATTCGGCGGCGGCGTCCTGGCCAGCCACCAGCAGGTCCGCCCTCGCCGCTTCGCCGGCATCGCTGAAGTCCATGTGCGCTTCTCCCACCCCCGCCTTATCGGCCGGCGACAATTAAATACATATTATATGTATCTTATTGTTCAAAGCCTGTCGAGTGGCGTGCAACACCCTCACACGCTCGCTGGCTTGACCGAGAGCACTTTTCATACATGTTAGATGCATGTGAGGAAAACGATCTGGGGAAAGGACGCCCATGACGGCGCCGAGCAAATGGACCGCCGCGGCGTGGACCGACCGCGACGCGGTGGCCTATCACGCCGGAGTGCGCCCGAGCCGCCGCGCCTGCACCGAGCTGCGCACGCGCGAGACGCTGAACTTCGCCGAGCTGGATGAACTGATCTCCCGCTGCGCCGGCCTGCTGCGCGCCACAATCGGCGACCCACGGGGCGAGCGGGTCGCCACCCTGCTGCGCAACAGCATCGACGCCCTGGCCCTGATGTACGCCTGCGAGCGCACTGGGGCGATCTACACGCCGCTGAACTGGCGCCTCGCCGCCGCCGAACTGAAGGTGCTGGCGGAGGACTGCGGGCCACGCCTGCTGGTGGTCGAGCCAGAGTTCGCCGAGGCCGCGCAGGAGGCCTTCCCCCCGCAGGTCGCCCGCCTCATGGCGGGGCCCGGAGGGAACGCATTCCGCGAGGCCGTGCTGGCGTCCGCGCCGGCGCGGGCCCAGCCGGGGCCGCCCGAGTGGCCGTGCATCATGCTCTACACCTCGGGCACGACGGGCCGTTCCAAGGGCGTGGTGCTTACCCGCGCCAACCTGTTCTGGGGGGCGTACAACTTCGCCATGGTCGGGGAGGTGAGCGCAAGTTCGGCCATGCTCTGCGACGCGCCCATGTTCCACACCGTGGGCCTGGTGGCCAATTGCCGCTGCGTGCTGCAGCAGGGCGGCGCGATCCACCTGTCCGACGCCTTCAGGCCTGCCGCCACCCTGCCGAGCATCAGCGATCCCGCCCTTGGGATCACCCATTACTTCGGGGTGCCGCAGATCGCCCAGATGCTGTGCGAGGATCCGGGCTGGTCCGGCGCGGGCCTGGGCCAGCTGAAGGGTCTGTTCGTCGGCGGCGCCCCGCTGCCTCTTCCCCTCTGCGAGCGGCTGCTGGACGCCGGGGTGCGGATCAGCAACGGCTACGGCCTGACCGAGACCTCGACCGTCTGTCACATGCCGCTCTCTGCCGAAGCCGTACGGGCGCGCCCCAGCGCGGCGGGCCTCCTCGCGCCAGCGGTGGAGGTGCGCATCACGGACCTCGACGGCCGCGAGGTCGCGGTCGGCGAGGCGGGCGAGATCTGGGTCCGCGGGCCGTCGGTCACGCCCGGCTACTGGCGCCAGCCGGACGCCACGGCCGCGGCCTTTGTCGACGGCTGGTTCCGGACCGGCGATGCGGGCCGGCTGGACGAGGCCGGCTATCTGACTGTCGTCGACCGCTGGAAGGACATGTACATCTCCGGCGGAGAGAACGTATATCCCGCGGAGGTCGAGAACGTGATCGCCGCCCTCGCAGGCGTGCGCGAAGTGGGAGTCGTGGGCGTGCCGAACGAGCGCTGGGGAGAAGTAGGCTGCGCCTTTATCGCCTGCGACCCGGCCGTCGCGCTAACCGAAGCGGAGGTGCTGGCCCACTGCCGCGCCCGGCTGGCGCGCTACAAACAGCCCGCTCAGATCCTGTTCGTCGAGGCCCTGCCCCGGACCGCCTCTGGCAAAGTCCGCAAGGAGGCATTGCGCCGCCAGGCTTCGCCGCCGTTGGCCGGCTGAGGCGGCCTCCATGCGCTCGACACGCAAACGCCTCATCGAAAACGCGCGGGAGCCAGGACGGTCGCTGGATTCCGCCGCGCTGGACCGGTTGCTGGGCTATCGCCTGCGGCTGCTGAACCAGGACTTCATGCGCAGCTTCGCCCGGCACATGGAACCCCTGGAGCTGAGCCCCACCCTCTATTCGATCCTGATACTGGTGCGGGACAATCCGGGCTGCCGTCAGGCGGAGATCAGCCATGTGCTCGCTATGCACCAGCCGAATCTGGTCGAGCGGGTCGGCCTCTTGGTCAGCCGTGGGCTCGTCGCGCGGCGTGAGGATCCCACCGACCGGCGCGCCAGCGTGCTCGAGCTCACCTTCGCTGGCCGCCATTTCATGGAGAAGGTCACCCAGGCGCACGCCGCGCACGAGGCCGAGATGCGCGCCCGGCTGGGTGAGGCGCGCTACGACGTCTTGTTCGAGCTCACGCCGCTGGCCCCTCCCCAAGCGCGCGAGTAGCCTGCCGCTTCCGAAGCTTGCGCGCCGGGCCCTCCCGGTCCGAGCCAAGGAACGCCTCGTTACGCCACCGTCGCCTGTCCCACGCGGTTCAAGGC
Organism: uncultured Phenylobacterium sp.; assembly: GCA_966434565.1. Classification (GTDB taxonomy): domain Bacteria; phylum Pseudomonadota; class Alphaproteobacteria; order Caulobacterales; family Caulobacteraceae; genus Phenylobacterium. The sequence continues at coordinate 176 of CBJNAS010000010.1, read as the reverse complement.
ATCGGTGGTCTGAGCCGCATTCCCAGCGCGACCCGGTCAAGCCGGAACTTCCCGCGTTGACGGTAGCCTCCAGCTTGCGAATGTGCGCGCCATGAAGTCCCTGCCGAACATCCTGACCTCCATGCGCCTGGTGCTGGCGCTGTTCATGTTCGTGGCGCTGGCCGCGGCGGCGGGGG
>CBJNAS010000009.1:0-26188 GCA_966434565.1 uncultured Phenylobacterium sp. | reverse complement strand
TGGCCGCACTCACCAACCCGCTCATCGCCCCCTCATGCGAGACGCGCATGCCTGGTCGTCGTCCCCCGGCTCAGCTAGTTCGAACGCGAGGCGTGGCGCCGCAGTGGGCGGGGCGTCCGAAACAAGCTCGTGCATCTCGATCAGGCCGCGGCCGACATGGCTGTTGCGGAAGCTGTACAGGAAGTAGATCAGCAGCCCGATGCCGCCCCAGATCGGCAGCACCAGCTTCGCGTCGATCGGCAGATTGAAATAGAGCCCCACGCAGCCGAGCATCGACACCGGCGCCACCACCCAGACCAGCGGCGTCTTGAACGGCCGGGCCCGCGCCTTGTCCTTCACCCGCAGCACCAGCACCGCCAGCGACACCATGAAGAAGGCGAAAAGGGTGCCGGAGTTCGACACGTCCGCCAGCTGGCCGACCGGCAGCAGCGCCGCGGCCACGGCCACAAAGATGCCGGTGACCAGGGTCACCACGTGAGGGGTCTTCCAGCGCGGGTGGATGCTGGCCAGCCGTTCGGGCAGCAGGCCGTCACGGGCCATCACGAAGAAGATCCGGGTCTGGCCGAACATCATCATCAGGATCACCGAAGGCAGGGCGAGGTTGGCCGCCAGGCCCATCGCATTGCCCGCCACCCGCCAGTTGATGGTGCGCAATACGTGCGCCAGCGCCTCCTTCGAGCAGACCAGGTCGCGCGCGTGGGCCGCGGTTGCGCAGGCCGCGGCGAAGCCCGCCGATCCGGGCGAGACCACCTCGCCGCCGGGGGCGCGGACTGGCTGGGCGCCCACAGCTCCGACCGCGCCCGCCGCCACCAGCAGGTAGAAGATGGTGCAGATGCCGAGCGAGCCGATCAGGCCGATGGGCACGTTGCGCTGCGGGTTCTTGGTCTCCTCCGCCGCCGTGGAAACGGCGTCGAAGCCCACATAGGCGAAGAAGATCGAGGCGGCCGCGCCCACAACGCCCATGCCGCTCTTCCCATGCGGCCCAAACCAGCCGTTGGGCGCAAAGGGCGAGAAATTGCCACTCTTCAGCACCGGCAGGGTCAGCGCGATGAACGCGGTGAGCGCCGCCACCTTCACCGCCACCAGGACGGCGTTCACCCGCGCGCTTTCGGTCGTCCCGATCATCAGCAGCCAGGTGACCGCGAGCGCCACCGCAATCGCCGGCACATTGATGACACCGCTCGTAAAGTCGGCGTGCGGCAGGACGCCGTTCATCGACCAGGTGGGCCCCGCCGCAAGCGATGACGGCAGCTCCAGCCCGGTCAGGCTCTTCAGCAGGCCCATGAAATAGCCGGACCAGCCGACCGACACGGCGCTCGCCGCCACCGCGTATTCGAGGATCAACGCCCAGCCGACCATCCAGGCCAGCAGTTCGCCCGCGACGGCGTAGGTGTAGGTGTAGGCCGAGCCGGAAACCGGCGCCATGGCGGCCAGCTCCGAGTAGCAGAGCGCGGCCACCGCGCAGATCACGCCGGCGATTACGAAGCTCCACATCATGGCTGGGCCCGCTTTCTGGGCGGCCGCGGCTGTCAACACGAAGATGCCGGTCCCGATCACCGCGCCGATGCCGAGCAGGGTGAGTTGGATCGGTCCAAGGGATCGATGAAGGGATTTCTTCTCAGCGGTCGTCAGGATCGCATCGAGCGGCTTGATACGCCACATATGGCCTCCGAACCTGCGACTTGCGCCGCACTAGGTTTTTTAACAGCCGCGGTAACGCTCGCGCGGCCATCCGTATTCGAGAACCGGACATCGACATCGATCGCGAATGTCGCAGCAGAAGCGGTCGATATTCAGGGCCTCAGCATTCGGCGAGATTGACCGCCAGTCCGCCGAGCGAGGTTTCTTTGTAGATGTGGCTCATGTCCTCGCCGGTCCTCTTCATGGTGGCGATGACCTTGTCCAAACTGACCGAATGAGCGCCGTCGCCGAGCAGCGCCAAACGCGCCGCATCGATCGCCTTGACCGCACCCATCGCATTGCGCTCGATGCACGGGATCTGGACCAAGCCCCCGATCGGATCGCAAGTCAGGCCGAGATTGTGTTCCATGGCGATCTCCGCGGCGTTTTCGACCTGCGCATTGGTCGCGCCGAGCGCAGCGGCGAACCCGGCCGCAGCCATCGAGCAGGCGACGCCGACCTCGCCCTGACAGCCGACCTCCGCCCCCGATATCGAAGCCCGCATCTTGTACAGCGATCCGATCGCGGCGGCGGTCAGCAGGAAGGTCCGGCGGCCATCGCGCGTTCCGCAGTGGAACCGGTCGTAGTAGCGCAACACCGCCGGCAGGAGACCTGCGGCCCCATTGGTCGGCGCCGTCACCACCCGTCCTCCGGCGGCATTCTCCTCGTTTACGGCGAGCGCCCAGAGATTTACCCAATCCAGAGGAGCCAATGGGTCGGCTCTGCGACTGTCCGACTCGCGTTGAAGGCGCTCCCATACCTGTTTTGCCCGTCGCTGGACGTTCAGCCCGCCGGGCAAAACACCTTCCATTCGCATGCCCCGCTCAATGCAGGCGAACATCGCTTCGACGATCTGGTCCAGGTAGGCGAAGACATCCGGTTCTGGCCTCTTCGCTCTTTCATTCGCAAGAGCAATTCCCGCCAGGGATTCGCCGGCCTCATTCGCCATTTTCAACAAAACTGCGGCCGAACCGAACGGATAAGGAACAGATTCGTCCAGGCCTGTGACGCCGCCACTCTGGTAGAATTCTTGCTCATCCAGCACAAAACCACCGCCGACGGAGAAGAACACGCATTCTTCTAAGATTGCCCCATCGGCATCGACGCCTTCGAACTTCAAGGCATTTGGATGCTGCGGGAGTACGGCGTGGCCCTCCCAGATGATATCGGTCGCCTCGCTGAACGCGATCCTATGCTCACCGGCTAAGGCGAGGGCGCCGCTTTGACGGGCCTCGGCGATGACTTGCTCGCCCTGATCAAGGTCGAGCGTGGCGGGTTCGAGGCCCGCAAGACCCATGATGACCGCGCGGTCTGTGGCATGGCCTCGACCCGTCATCCCCAAGGAGCCATAGAGCGTGGTTCGGATGCGTCTGATCCGGCTGAGACCGCCCTTCGTCCGAAGGACCTGAACAAATCGCCGTGCGGCGGTCATCGGCCCCATCGTGTGGGAACTGGAGGGGCCGACGCCGACCTTGAAAATGTCGAAAATGCTTACACTCATCCGCGGATCACCACGACGTCACCTTGGCCGACCGCTCCATTGCATCCGGTCAAGGCTGAGCCGCACCGCCAGATCTCATCACGGCATCGGTATAGTTCAACGATGGCGCGCGATCGCCGAGGAGCGCCGTATAACTGAAGTTGTCGCCCTGTTTCCGGCGCAGTTCGGCCTTGGCGTCGGCGATCACCGTCGGCGAACCCATCAACTGCACCGCGCTGGCCGCCAACACCTTCGCCGCCATCACCGCGCCTTTGGTCCCGATAGAGGCTCCGCTAGCGCCCGTCGAAGCCCAGGTGTGGGCCGGAGTGCCGCTCGGCCAGGTCTCGATCGTCAGACCTACTGTGGGCACAGTGTAGCTGATATCGCCCACATCGGTGGACCCGGGCGCATATCGAGCAGTAGGTTCGAGTGGCTCGGACCCTCCGACGTAGCCACGCGGCGATGTCGCGCCAAGCGCCGCCTGAACGGCCTTGGCATAACGGGTCTCGTCCTCGGTCCAACTCAATTCGGGAAGGTCAGCGTTCAGATTAGCATAGACGAGTTGGTTCAGCGTGTCGTTGATCAGTAAGGGGTATACACCGCTGACCAGCTCTTCGCTGACGGTCGTTCCCGTGGCTACCGCCGCACCCTTCGCCGCACCTTCCAGTCTCGCCTGTACCGACCTGAGCTCGTTCAGGTCGACGTTACGAACGAAATAGGTGCTCTCCGCCCGCGCCGGCACCACGTTGGCCGCCTTCCCGCCGTCAACGATGACGCTATGGATCCGCGTGCCATCGAGCGTGTGCTGGCGCATGAAGGCCACGGCCACATCCATGAGTTCCTGCCCTTCGAGAGCGGAGCGGCCGCGTTCTGGCGCCATCGCAGCGTGCGATGAGACGCCGTGAAACGTGAATTCGGTCATTATGAGTGCGAGGGTGGGTGCGCTCGGCACCGCGTTCACATCGCCAGGGTGCCAGTGAAGGACGACGTCGACGTCCTTGAACAGGCCTTCGCGCACCATATAGACCTTGCCACCGCCGCCCTCCTCGGCAGGCGCGCCGTAGACGCGTATTTCTCCCTGGATATGGCGAGCCTCCATCGCCCGGCGCACGGCAATAGCGGCGCCGACCGCACCGGCCCCCAGCAGGTTGTGCCCACAAGCATGACCGGCCATGGCCCCCGGAATGGGGACCGTCGTCGTCTTGTCAGCCTGCTGCGAGATCCCCGGCAAAGCGTCCATCTCGGCGAGGATCGCGATAACCGGCCCAGGCCCAGTTCGGTAGCTCGCGACGAAGGCCGTCGGCATGCCCGCCACCCCGGCGCGCACAGTGAAGCTCGCCTTGCGCAGGGTGTCCTGCAGCAGCGCGGAACTCTTCTGTACGTTGAACCCAACCTCCGAATACTTCCAAATCTGAAGCGAATTGCGGGATATTTCGGGCGCATCCTTGTCGACTAGCGCATTGACTTCGGCACGCGCGCCGTCATCCAATGGAGCCGCAAGTGTTGGGGTGCACGCGGCGCACGCGACGACTGCCGCAAACATCGGCTGCAAAATCTTCATCTGTATTCCCCTAGAAGTTGGCGCTGACCGTGACGCCCGCCGTCCGCGGCCTGACGCTCCAGGACAGCCCGGGAGAACCAAGGCTGCTGACGGCGCCGATCAGTCCTTGAGAATTAGTCAGATTTTCTACGAATGCTGCAGCAGACCATTTACGAGTTTCTACACCCAAACGGGCATTGACGGTGCTGAAGGTGCCATAGCTGAGGAAAAAGGGATCGCCGACCCTATGAAAGGTCGATTGAATGCTGCCGGTATAGGCGTAATCCACGCGTACACGCGCATCGAGCCGGTCGGAAACCGGCCACACGTAATTGGCGGAGGCCGAAGCCGTCCAATCCGGCGTGAAAGGGATGCGGTCGCCCGCCCGTCCGCTCGCGCCAGTAATCAGGGTTGAAGCGCTGGACTGGTCCTCGGTCAGTCGGGCGTCCATATAGCTCGCCGCGCCGCTCAGCGTCAGACCGACTATCGGATGCGCAACAATCTCTCCTTCCACGCCGCGCACACGAGCGTGGCCAGCATTGGTCAGATAAGCAAAGAGGCCGTTCTGTGTGCGAGCTTGCGTTTGAATATTGGACCAATCGATTTGCAAGACGGTAAAATTGGCTGTCAGGGCGTCGTTAAGCCAGCTCGACTTCAAGCCTGCTTCATAGGTCCACAGGCTGTCGGGTTGATAGGAGACCAGATTGGCCGGAAGGCCAGGGACGTTGTTCACGCCGCCAGGACGGAAGCCCTTGGAGGCCGTCGCGTAAGCCATGATCTTCGGCGTGAATTTGTAATTCAAACTGGCTTTTTCGATCCACCCGCTTTGCTGGGTTGACGTCTGCGAAAAGGGCGTCAGCACGCTAGCTGTCAAAGGACTCGCAAGAAGCGCCGCGCCAGACACCGTCTTTCTGTAATCGTAGTATCTCGCGCCGACATCAATGGTGAACTTGTCCGTCACGTGCGTGGTAAGGTCGCCAAATCCGGCCATCTGCCGCGCAATAGTCTCGACGTACCGATAGCTCAGATCTTGCAGCGGATTCGGAACGGCGCCTGTGAGTTGCGAAACGCTGGTGACATTACTATCTATATGGTCATGTCGACTGTCATAATATGCGCCAACAGTCCATTCAAACTTGGCGCCGTCCGGGGACGAAAGTCTCGCCTCATAATTCTGCGACCGCAGGTTGGCGGGTTGGTACCCTGCAGCCGGGGACCGGCTGGCGGCGAAGGCTTTGAAGTCGGTTAGCTGCGCAGGCGTACATGGTCCGGTCAAAAAGAAGCTGGCGCAGGCCCCAGGGCTCTGTGAGAGAAAGGCGACGTTGGGTGTGAAATCGAAGCTCCGAACAATATCGTACCTGTAGAAGCTGGCGCTTGTAGTCAATTTCGCCAGCCCAAAATCACGATTCAAAACTAGGTTGTATAATTTGAATTCGGTGTCGAATGGCAGTCGGGACGGAGAATTGGTCTTATATTTTCCTAGTGATGGATACCATCCCTGAGCGTCGTCCGCGGTCGTCTTCTGATAGATGACGGTGGTGGTGATGCTTGTATCGGAATCCGGCGTGAAGCCAACGAGCGCTCGGACGCCATGGGAATCGCTCTTGTCGATATTCTTCGTACCGTATCGGATATTATCGACATATCCCGGGCGCTTTTCGGTATAGGCGGCAAGCCGTACCGCCAGTCGATCCTCGATGAGCGGCGCGTTGATCATGCCTTTGACGAAGTAACTCGCAGTGCCTCCCTGGGTTTCGGCAAAGCGCGCTTCAGCGGCCGCCTCATATCGGGTGGGGTTGGGCTGCTTGAAGATGATCCGCAACGTGCCGGCCATAGAGCTGGCGCCGTACAGCGTCCCTTGCGGACCCCGGAGGACTTCGACGCGGTCGACATCGAACAGATTTACGTCGGCGGCATTGCTCCCCGCATCCTGGGTGGTGCCGCTCGGGCCGGTGACTGGCGTTTCGCCATAGTATAGTCCTGTCGTCGCCTCACCAGCCCCATTGATCCCGCGAATACTGATGCGCGAGCTGCCACCTGAGCCAGAAGTGACATTGAGGCTGGGAACCTGGCGGAAATAGTCGGCTAGCCCTGTGACGCCCGTTTGAGCCAACGTTTGGCCCGTCAGGGCGACGATGCTGATCGGGATTTTCTGGACCGACGACTCCCGCCGGAGCGCCGTCACCACCACGTCGTCGACGACGGTAGGCGCGGCCGCCTCCGACTGGCGCTGGGGCTCCACAACGGCGGAGGTGAAGGCCGCCTTTGTGACGGGAAGCGGCCGGGGTTCCACCACGTAGGTGTCAGCATTGGCGTTCCGCGCGACGAGCCCGCTCCCGTCGAGAAGAAGGCGCAAGGCCGAAGACGGATCGTAGCCGCCGCGCAGGGGCCTGGCGACGCGGCCTGAGATTTGGGTGGGGTTAAAGATTACGCTTTTGCCGCTCTGCTTTCCGAACTGCTCAAGCGCGGTCGGCATGTCCTCGCCAGGAATATTGAACTGGGTTACCTGCCGCTCCTCCGCGTGAGCGGATGTAGCGAGCGCAAACGTCATCACCCCCACAGACGCGCCGGCGAGCATGCACGCCGAAAGTGTCCTGATCCAAGGTCCCTGCACGAAATATCCCCCGATGATGCAGTGGTCGTTGCAGACAAAGATGCCGGCACGGCGCGCTTCATCATCCGGCGACAAACTTTTTTAGGTTTTGCCTTTCCACACGAGCACGATGGACGCCGGCGATCTCACCTGCGCATCGATTGGGTAGAGCGCGGTGACCGCGGCCAGGAAATTTTCGGGGTGGCGGGTGTCGAAGACGCCGCTCACGCGCAATTGCGCGACCCTCGGATCCTCAACTACCAGCGCCGTGGTCCTGTAGCGGTTCATCTCCGCGACCGCTGCGCCGATGGGCTCGTCTCGGAACACCACTTGGCCCTGCAACCAGCTTGTCGCGCTGCCCTTGTCTACAGCGACAATTCGTTGCCCCGCGCTGTCGGCGACAAGGGCCTGCCCAGGTTGGAGGCCCCGGACCACGGGGGCCACACCGTTGCGCAGGGTGCTCACCCTCACGTGGCCTTCTACCAGGACAACCGAAAACAAGCCGGGATCGAGCCGCACGTCGAACTGGGTTCCGGTCGCGATAATCTCCTGACGGCCCGCCGCGACCCTGAAGGGACGGCGCGGGTCCTTGGCGACCCTGAAATAGGCCTGCCCCTGCAGCAGGCGGAGATCGCGGCGCTCGGAAGTGAACGCGGCTTCGACGATCGAATCCGTGTCCAAGGACACGATGGAGCCGTCTATCAGCCGGATGTCCCGGCGCGCGCCAACGCTCGTGGCGTATCGGGTGGCCGCTGGGGCTTGGGTGGAACCAGTCAAGAGCGATGGACGCAAGAGGATCGGCAGCCCAATCGCCAACGCGAGCGCGGCGGCCGCCAGGGTGACGATGGGCCAGCCCATTCGTCGCCGCGCCGGGGGCGAGTTCGCCAGGGCGGCGTCGCGGATCCAGCGCACCTCGGGCTCGGCCGCGTACACGGCAAGTTCGTCAAGGCGCTGCTCGACATCCTGCCAAGCCCGGGCGCTTTCAGGCCGATCGAGCCAGGCCTGGAATCTGTCCTGATCGCTGCCGGACATCAGGCCGAGCCTCTTGCGGGCGGACCACGCGACGGCCTCCTCTGCCGCCATCTCGGAAGGCGTCTTCGTCATGACAAACGCTCCTTCAGGTGCGCGATGGCTCTGATCATGTCCTTTTCGACCGTGCTGACGGAGCACCGCAGCCGGTGAGCGATTTCACGCCCCGTCATCGCCTCGAACCGGTTCAGGACGAACACGGTCCGGGTGCGCTCAGGAAGCTCCTGAAGCGCTCGCACGAACGTCGCATACGCCTCTCTACTGAGAAGGACACGCTCAGGTGACAGTTCGTCAGGGGCCAGCCAGTCCATCGCGGCGTCGCCGTCGTAGTGGATATTCGGTCGGCGCCGGGCGCTTCGGGCCTTCTGCGCCAGCACGCTGGCGGCGACCCGAAAGACATAGCCTTCGAGATTCTCAATCTCATGGAGTTGCGACCTGCGCAGCAGGGCCCTGAAGACCTCCTGGGTAAGATCCTCCGCTTCGCGCGCGTCGCGAACCCGCCTCACAAAAAAGGCGTGGAGTCCCGTCGTGTACCTCGCGGCGAGGTCGGCGAGCGCGCGGTCGTCTGAAGTGGGCTCGTACGCCATCTTTGACCAGCCGAGGGTTTCCTCGGGTAGTAAGATGCCAGACGCCGGGAGTTCCGCATCTGAGCTATTCGGACGCGGGTTCAAATCCTTCGGCCTGCGTGCGAACCTCCCCTGTCCTGCCATCCGCGTTCCGAGAATGCGCGCCCGCAGGGTTGATGCACCACCTCAGAAAATTCAGATAGTCTTTGAATGTGCGCCGCGCATTCACCAGGAGAATAATATGACTGGGCCAGACCGTGCGGTCCTCCGACGCATAGATCTCAATCTCCTCCTGGCATTCGACGCGCTCATGACGGTGCGGCATCTCTCCAGAGCCGCTCAAACGCTCGGATTGAGCCAACCCGGGCTCAGCCACGCGCTACGGCGCCTGCGGACGTTGACGGGGGATGAACTGTTTCGGCGCCAGGGCCGTGTGTTGGAGCCGACGCCCTATGCTTGGAAATTGATGGCGTCGATTGGTGGCGGCCTAGATCTCATCGCCGATGGGCTGGCGGGCGAATTCGTGTTCGACCCGCGATCCGCGCAGAGGACACTCACGCTGACCGCCTCCGATTTCAGCGCTCTGGCGCTCCTGCCGGCTCTCGTTCCTGCGGTGCGGGCCGCGGCTCCCGGCATCGACTTGGAGGTGCTGGCGGTGGATGATTCTGAAGGCCTGGACCATGTTCGCCGCGGCGAGGCCGACGTCGGAATTGGTGTTCATCCTCAGTTGCCCTCCGACTTGGACAGCGAAATTGCCGTTCATGCCGCCATGGCTTGCTACGCGGACGCCAACAACCCGGTGCTCAGGTCCGGCCTGACCCGAGAGGTCTTTGTATCGTCTCCCCATGTCGCGGTTTCGATAGGTCGCGGCCACGGCGCTGACTTGGAGACGTTGTTGAACACCTTCGGCCTTCGACGTCGGATAATGCTGACCGTTCCGAACTTTTTGCTCGCCCCACCCGTGATCGCGGGCAGCGACTTGTTGGCGGTCCTGCCCACGGGGATCTTGCCGGTCGAAGCCTATGGCCTGAAGGCGCATGACCTCCCCGTGGCCATCCCGCCGGTCGCCGTCAGGATCATTTGGCAGAAAAGGAAAGCCCACGACCCCGCATGCCGATGGCTGCGACGCATGATCTTTTCCGCCTTGGCTTCGTATTCGGCTGGTTGAACCAAAATCATCAACTTCAGCCAGACAAAAGGAATGCCCGGCTTGAGTTGTAGCGCGCCGGGTCAAAGGTCGAGGACCAGCCGTCCAGTCTTTCAGCGCGAGCAGCAAATGGTCACCATGGCGGCGTGACCGCTACTGCGCGGCTTGAGCTATACGCCCCTCAAGCAGCCGGCGCACGCGAACTGATCCCGCATCGATCGACAGGAGGTTGGGCCGGAGGCTCCAAAAGTCGCGATCGCCCATGCGGGCCTGTTGGGCCTCCAGCATCGGCTTGTCTTCGCCATTGAAGGCCTGATCCAAGGTACTTTTCAGGATTTCCGAAAACTCAGGCGTGAGAAGGAATGCTCGCGTGGAACAGTAAAAATAGTGGCAGCTCGTGGACGTTTCGGGCACGGCGTTGTGGAGCGTGTGGCCCGAATGCTCGATAGTTCGACCGGCGCCAACTTGATCGGCGCCCGTACCCAGAACCATCACCCCAGGAGCTCGCCACAGGACCTCGACCCAAATGTCGGCCCGGTCGGCGTGGTTCACCATGGCGGCGAACGCCGGCGGCGGCTTCACCGCGCGCGCCTCCCAAGCCACGAAGATGTCTTCGCCACGCTGCTCAAGCTTGAATTCGGCGTCCGTCATAATCCCGCCAAGTGTTGACGCGTGCAGATAGTCGGCATGGCTAAGATCCATGATGTTATCGATGACCAACCGGTAGTCGGCCTTGGTCGGGAGATACCCAAAAACCCGCCCGGCCTCAGGGCATGTATCGATAAAGCTCAGATCGGGGATCAACCCGGGGTCGGCGGCCTCCGGATTGCCCATCCAAACCCACAAGGCCAAGTGCTTTTCCTGCACAGGGAACGAGCGCACTTTTGCCGCCTTAGGGATCGCTCCGTGAGGATTAGCGACACATTCCCCTCGACCATTGAATGCCAGACCGTGGTAGCCGCATTTCACCACGCCCCCCTCCACGACACCCTTCGACAGAGGCGCGAACCGATGGGGGCACATGTCGTGCAACGCCACGGGCGCGCCCTGGGCATCGCGATAGATCAGCAACGGTTCATTGAGAATAGTCCGCGTCAGAGACGCGCCCTGGGGCACATCGTGGGCCCAAGCGACCTGATACCAAGCGTTCTGGAGATACATCCAATCCTCCCAAATCTCGTTGCATGGGATGTATCACCCGGAAAAATTCAGAGAAATTCATAATTCGCCAAAAGCATTCCTCCCGAGAATAATGGGGGCTCGGTGGCCAGCCGGCTTGGCTACGGTCGGCGCGTACCGGAAGACCGCCCGGAACTTCAGTCGGGTCAGCGGTCCTCCACCCTTCCCAGCGTCACAAGCCGGACATCGAGCGATGCGGCCCTATCTTCCCGCTAGGCCACGGCCGCCGGACCGTGGGCGCCAAGCGATGTTCGATCCGCCACGATGGTGCGCTCCTCGACTATGAAAAGCGCCTCCTTCCGGCGGTCGAGCAGGCCAGCTAGGTGAGATCCAGGTTCTTCGATGGCGGCCCGATAGGCATCGATGGCGCTCCATCCGGCGTTAGCGTCGAACCAAAGGCTGTCGACCCCGACAAACGGGCTGAGCGGCGCATTGGCGATGAAATTGGCCGGCAGGTTCGCGTCCTGTTCCCCGACGATGCTGATGCTCCGTGTCATCCGGCGAAGCACTGAACGCAACGCCGGATGATCGGCAATCCGGGAACTCTCATTCGACCATGCCGCTTCGAACGCCCCGGCGGAGGCGCCGCCGTTGCTCATCAGAAAGCGCATCAACTTGAGCGGCGCCTCTCCCCGCGCGGCTACTGCTACCTCCGCAACCCGGGTAGCGAGCAGTATGATAGCGTCGTGGCAAACGAAGTTCAGCTCGTCGGGCTGAATCGTCTCGCGGTAATAAGGGTCCGCGATCGAACGTGCGAACGCGGCCCCATCCGGGAAGCTGATCTCACTGAAGGAGTCGAAATCAGGCCCTGGCATCCAGCCTTCGGCGCGGGCGCCGTATACCGCGTCGAGAACATGGTTCTGAATGTAGCTCAGCATGAAGCCGGGGTTGCGCGCGACCGTTCGGCCATGAACATGCTGGGCATATTCAGAATAATCGCGGTGAGTCATTCCGGCGCGCCGACGCCCGCCAATCAATATTTTCAACATAGGACTGCCCTCCGGAGCGATCAGAATTCATATCCAACAGGCACGCCCTAGGTCTGGGCGGCGCGTAAACCGAAGACTCATCGGCCCCCCACCGGCCGGTCCTTCTGCTCCCGGCGGAGCAGGTCCTGGATCAGACGCCTTGCCCGCAGGCCGCCCTGGTCCACGCCGAGGGACAGGGGCCGCTCGGACCGAAGACCCAGGCTGAGCGGCGCAAAGCGGTGCGGGCAGCGGTCTTCCAACGCCACCGGCGTCCCATCGGCGGCGCGGAACAGCACGAGCTTTCGGCCGGCGATGCGGCGCGACAGGAGCCCTTCGCCGACCTCCTCGGCCCAGGCGGCCATGTACCAGACATTGCGCAAGAACTCGTGCATCACTGCTAATCTCCTCTTTGGCGAGTTCGCCGAGGTGCGATCCGAGCCTCGTCGTCAGTCCGTGCGGCCCCCGAGCGTCTCGGCGACCCAGTCGGCGATGAAGTCGCGCCCGAAGCTCATGTTGTCGGCGCCCACGTGCTCCACGCCGCCTTCGCGCTCGGTGAAGACCTTCAGTTCGCGGCGGGGGCTGTTCACCAGCTGCTCGTAGGTGCGGTGAGCGTAGCTGGGCGGGATCTGCCGGTCGTTCGCGCCGTGCGTGACCAGGAAGGGGACGCGGATCTTCTCGACCTCTCCGTCGAGGTTGATCCGCGGGCACAGCGCCATGAAAGCGTCGAGGTCTGGCGCGCCCCAGACCCAGCAGACGTGCTTCCAATAGTGGGGCACCGGGCGCTCGCCTTCATTGCGGCGGCGGGCTTCCTGCACGGCGCCCCAGTCGTGGTTGGCGCCCCAGACGAATCCGCAGGCAAGGCGGGGCTCGTTGGCGACGGCGCGCGGCGCGTAGTAGCCGCCCAGCGAGATGCCGCCCAGGCCTAAGCGGCTCGCGTCGATCTCCGGCTGCCGTTCCAGCCAGTCGACCACGGGTGAAGCCCAACGCTCGCTGTCGTAGATGGCGTGCAGGCCGTGCAGCCGCAGGGCTTCCCCCGTACCGGGTTGGTCGATGCTCAGGGTGGAGACGCCCCGGCGGGCGAGCGCATCGGGCAGTCCCGACCAGACGAGCATCTCCTTGGTCGAGTCCAGCCCGTTCACGTAGATCACCGTCGGGGCGGGGCCTTCGACGCCCATGGCCTGGGTGAAATAGCCCGCGATCCTGCCGTCCGCGTACGGGATCTCGACCCGGCGCAGATTGCGGCGGCCCGCGACGATGGACCGCTGGAAGCTGTCCAGGGCCTTGGCGTAGGTCTCCGCCCGTCCTGGCGCGCCGTGCGCCTGCATGCGTTCGGCAAGCTGGTAGTAGAGGCTCGCCCGGTCGAGCTTGGCGGAGGCGGACAGGGCGCGGTTCTGCGCGAGGTCCTCGTCCGCCAGGCCGGCGAGGCGATCGGCCATCTCCACCCAGCGACCCATGAACTCGGGCGTACCTGCGTCCTCGCCGCGGGCGGCGGCCTCGAGCAGCGGGCGGCACATGGCTTCGATCTCGCCGATGCGCGCGCCGCTCTCCAGGGCGATGGCGATGGTGAGATTCCAGACGTAGTTGCCCGGAAAGTACTGGAAGAGGGCCATCGGTCAGACCTCGACCGGCTGGAAGAGACCTTTGTCCGGCTCGGGATGCGGCATCGTCTGCGGCCCGCCGACGCCCGCGCCCCACTGGTCCATTACCTGGGCGCTCGGCGTGTGGACCTTGGCGACGTGCGCCTCGAAGTCCACGGCCTCAAGCTCGGAGGTATATTCCACCACGAAACCGTTCGGCGTCACGAAATAGCTGAAGGTGTTGTTGCCCGCCGTGTGCCGGCCGGGGCCCCACCGGATGTCGAAGCCCTGGGTCTTCAGCCGGCCGATCCCCCGCATCATGTCGTCGACCGACGCCATGTCGTAGGCCACGTGGTTGAGACAGGGCGGCCCGGGGAGCACCGCGATCCTGTGATGCCATTGGTTGCAGCGCAGGAAGCCCATGAAGTCGCCCAGCCAGTCCGACACGCGAAATCCCAGAACCTCGATCAGGAACTGAACCATCGCCTTGTGGTCGGGCGAATGTAGGACGATGTGGCTGATCCGCTCCGGGATCGCCTCCCAGCGCCCGAGATCGCGCTGGGGTCCCCGCGCGACGTCGCTGGAGATCTCGAAGGGCAGGCCGTCCTTTGAGAAGAAGCGGAAGCCGTAGCCCCCGCCGGGGCTGGTCAGGGGCGAGGGCTTCGAGATGATCCGGCAGCCGGCGGCCGCGACGCGCTCGTGCAGAGCGTCCACGTCCGCCCGGGTCTCAGTGGCGAGCCCGATGACGTCGATGCGCTTTTCAGGCGCGGCGCGCAGCCGCACGACGTAAGGCTCGTCATGACCTTCGGCGGCCAGGTAGGCCATGCCCTCCGACTCCTGGGCCAGACGCAATCCCCAGACGGAGCGGTAGAAGTCACGCTCGGCGGCGAGGTCTGGAACCCCGTATCCGACGAAGCGGATCTCGGTGACGCGGCTCATCTTGGCTGGTCTCCTTTATGTGTGGGGGCCTCAGATCGGCTGGGCCACGATCTCGAACATGCCGCGGGTGGCGCTCGCCTGATCCACGGCGGGACCTTGGCCCAGCTGGCCCCGGCAAATGGCGAGCGAGGCTTCGACGATGTAGTGGCAGCGCGCAAAGCGGCGCTCGCGATAGGCCGCGAAGCCCTCCTCTGGGCCGCCCCCGGCGGCAAGCTCTTCCGCCAGCACGATGGCGTCTTCGATGGCCATGCCGGCCCCCTGTCCTAGGTGCGGCGTGGTGGCGTGGACGGCGTCGCCGAGCAGGACGATGCGCCCCTTGTGCCAGGGGCCTTCGAGGAAGAGGGTCTCGAGCGGCTTGTAGACGACCGCCGCGTCGTCGGTGATCTGCGACGCCAGCTCGGCGATCCGCGGGGACGCCTTGCCGAGCCTCGCGCGCATGGCCGCGGCGAGCCCTTCGCGCGGGTAGCGCGGATTCCCGGGCTCCGGCGTGGTCACGTACATGTACATGAGGTCGGCGGAGAGCGGCACGAGGCCCACGCCCACCGGACCTTCATAGGCGTGCAGGCCGGTCACGTCCTCGGTTCGGCGGAAGTTGTAGCGCCAGACCGATTGCCCGGTGAAGGCCGGCGTCGCACCGAGGTCGCCGAAGATGGCCGACCGGGTGGCCGAATAGAGTCCGTCGGCGCCGATCACCACGTCGTAGCGGCCGTTCGTCCCGTCGGAGAAGCGGACGAAGACCCCGTCGCCGTCGTCGTCTAGCGCCTCCGCCGTCACCCCCAGCCGCACCTGCGCGCCGGCGCCGATGGTGCGGTCGCCCAGCAGCTTGTGCAGCGCCCGTCGGCCGATGCCGATGTTGGCGGGATAGGCGGGAACCAGACGCGGCGCTGTCGTGCGGGCCACCAGCTCGCCCGTCGGCGCGAAGATGTCCACGTGGTCGAAGCCGAATCCCGCGTCCAGGTAGCTGTCGACCAAGCCCAGTTCGGCCATGGCGCGTACGACGTTGGACTGCTGGATGATGCCGACGCCGTAGACCGACCACGTCGGATCGCGCTCGATCACCTCCACGTGGAAACCTTTGGCGCGCAGGGCGATGGCCGCCGTCAGCCCGCCGATGCCGCCGCCGACGATCAGGACGTTCGACAAGGTCATTTGCCGCCCGCCCGGGCGTCCACTGGTTGGCTCATGCCGCATGCTCCTCCCCAGCCGGCTCTCACGCCGGTGTTCGGGAACCGAGGCTAGTCAGGGGGAGTGCTTTGTAAAATCGATTGACGTTATGCCATTCCATCCACGGAGTGGATCGACGAGGCTTGTTTGCGCAACTCGTCCGCCAGCCAGCGCACGCCATCGTCGTGCGTTCGCGAACCGTGATGGTGCAGCATCTGCCGCAGCGGTGGGAGGGCGAAAGGCAGGGGCGTGTAGGCGATGGGAAGCTGCCGCGCCATGGTCACGGCGAGCCTTTCGTGCATCAGCGCCAGCCGGTCTGTCCCGACCAGCAGGGGCGGCGCCATGCTGAAGGCCGGCACGGCCACCTCGATCCGCCGCGACCGCCCGAGTCGCTCGACCTGGCGGTCGGCGAAGGAGAGGGTCCGGCTTGGGCCGATCGCCACGACGACGTGCGGACGCGCGAAAAACGCCTCCTCCGTAACGGCCTCGGCGAACACGGGGTTGTCGCGCCATCCGACCACGACGTGCTGCTCCTCGAACAGCAACTCCGTAGGGTGGTCGCCGCCGACGAAACCCTCAGGGCTGATCATCAGGTCGACGTCACCGCGGTTGAACTGCGTCTGGGAGGAGGGGCCGGGGAAGATGAAGTCGAAGCCCACACTCGGCGCCTCGACCGACAGGCGGTCGAGCAACGGAACGAACAGCGAGCTGATCACGGAGTCCGAAGCGACGACCGTGAAGGTTCGCTGCGAGCTCCCGGGTTCGAAGGTCGACGAGACCGTGATGATGTCCTCCGCCGCGCGCAGGAACTCCCGCAACTGCGGCCTGAGGCTTTCCGCGAACGGGGTTGGGTACATGCTCTTGCCGAGCGTGATCAGGATCGCGTCGTCGAAAAAGCTACGCAGGCGCCCCAGCGCGGCGCTGGTGGCCGGTTGGCTGAGGTGCAGTCTTCGGGCCGCAGCCGACACGCTGCGCTCCTCGAGCAGGACGCTCAGGGTGACGATGAGGTTGAGGTCCAGTCCTTTGAAGCGCACGGCGTCGGCCTATCTAATGGACAAATGGGTGGTGATCTAAACAACAAATTTGGCAAATAATAAGCGACTGCATAGCCTTACCCAAATCAAACCCTCAGAGAAACGAGGGTCGGGGAGGTACGATGAAGACGCTTCTTCTGGCCGGTTGCGCCTTGGTGGCGCTGGGTGTGGCGGGGCGAGGCCATGCGGCGGCCGCAGCGCCTGCGCCCGCCGCCGCAGACCCGGGAATGGCCTTGTCGGAAATCGTGGTCACGGCTCAACGGCGGACGGAAAACCTGCAACACGCCGCCGTCGCGGTCAGCGCGGTTTCCGGCGACACCCTGGTCAAGGCGGGCGTCACCCGGCCGACGGAGCTGACCTCGGTCGTGCCGGCCCTACAGGTCGCGCCGGCAGCCGGCCCCTACAGCCTGTTCTACCTGCGCGGAGTCGGCAATTTCAACGGCAACGCCCTGTCGGACCCGGCCATCGCCTTCAATTTCGATGGCGTCTACGTCGGCCGTCCCTCGGGCACGACCGGATTCTTCTATGACGTCGAGCGGGTGGAGGTGCTCAAAGGGCCGCAAGGCACCCTCTATGGCCGCAACGCCACCGGCGGCGCCATCAACGTGATCAGCCGCAAGCCCGTGCTGGGCAGCTATGGCGGCGAGCTGACCGCCGAGTACGGCAACTACAATGCCGTCAGGCTGGACGGGGCCGTCAACCTGCCCGTCGGTCAGACCGCCGCCCTCCGCGCGTCCGCCACCTACGTGCGCCATGACGGCTATATGAAAGACGGCACGGACGAGCAGAACGATTTGGGCGGGCGGCTTTCGTTTCGCTGGGAGCCGGCGAACGAGGTGTCCGTCAACATCGTCGCCGACTACGCGCGCCAGCGTGGGGAAGGCGTCGGCGGGACCGCGGTCCAGACCGGGATCGCGAACCGCTCCGGCTATTTGTCGACGCAGGGCGCAGCCTTCCTGGCGAGCCAGCCCAACCTGCTGCTCGGCCGCCCCTTCGCCGCCTTCACGGCCACGCCCTACATGCAAAACAGCTTCTGGGGCCTCTCGGCGACGATCGATTGGCGAACGCCGATCGGAACCGTGACCGTGGTCCCGGCGCACCGATCCGGCGACCTGAACTACCTGGCCGACACCCCCGGCTTCTACATCTGGCAACAGGAAAAGGACCGGCAGGACAGCCTGGAGTTCCGTCTCGCTTCAGGCGAAGACCGACCGCTGCGCTACCTGTTGGGGGCGTTCGTCTACCGCGAAACCAACAAGGTCCCGTTCTTCTATGTGAACCAGCAAGCCAATGTGAACAACATCGGCTACACCCAGAAGGACGATAACCAGGCGATCTTCGGGCGCCTGACCTATGCGCCAAAGCCGGAGCTGCGCTTCACCGTCGGCGCGCGCTACACCAACGAGACCAAGGACCTGACCGGAACATTGGCCGGGAACCTGCGGGCCTGCGTCCTTCCGACCGGCTGCCCTGGCGCCACCCCGCTCACGTTTTCGCTGGCGCTCGATCCGCCGAACTTCAATCCGTTCGCCGCCGCCGGGACTGTCACCATCCCCTCGTTCATCGACCGCACCGGCGCGAACGCGATGCACGCCAAGTTCGACAAGTTGACCTATAGGGTGGGAGCCGACTGGGACCTCACGCCCGAGAACCTGCTCTATGCGAGCTTTGAGACCGGCTTCAAGTCGGGCGGCTTCTTCTTCACTTCGGACAACGGCGTCTATCGGCCCGAGACCATCGAGGCCTACACCCTGGGCTCCAAGAACCGGTTCCTGGAGAACCGGTTGCAGATCAACCTGGAGGCCTTCTACTGGCGCTATCGCGACCAGCAGATCAGCCATCTCGTCAGCGATTCAGCTGGCCAGGCGGTCTTCGCGACCGAAAACGTCGGCCGCGCGACCTACCGGGGCGTGGAAGTCGAAACCCGCTTCCGAGCGACGCCCCGGACCGAGCTGAACGCCGACGTCCAGTATCTCTCCGCCCGCTACGAGTCCTTCGTCTACAAGACCCCCAACCTGAACGGTGGTTTCAGCAATGGAACCGGGTGCCCCAACCTCGGCGCGGTGACCAGCGTCTACACGATCGATTGCTCGGGCAAGCAGCCGCCGTACGCGCCCACCTGGACGGTGAACCTGGGCGGCGAGCACACCATCGAGCTGCCGCAGGGCCGGCTCGTGGGAGACCTGCGGGCCCACTGGCAGTCACGCACGCTCACGGGGCTGGAGTTCCTGCCGAGCGAATACCAGAAGGCCTACTGGCAGCTGGACGCCCAGCTCGCCTATACGCTGCCCGGCGACCGGGTCACGGTGGCGGCGTTCAGCAACAACCTGACCAACGCCACGACGATCGCCAACAGCTTCCCGACGCCGTTCGCCCTCTTCACTTCGGCCTCGCTGCGCCCGCCCCGCACCTACGGCGTGCGCGTCAGCGCTAGCTTCTGACCCATGCCCCGGCGCTTCATCGATCTTTCCATCCTGCTCGAGAACGATGTCGTCAGCGACCCACCGTTCATGCGGCCCAAGATCACCTACCAGGCCCATGGAGAGACGGTCGCCGAACTGCAGCACTTCTTCCCGGGCGTGACGGGCGAAGAGGTTCCAGGCGGGGAGGGTTTCGCCGCTGCAGAGTGGGTGACGCTCACCACCCACAATGGAACTCACCTCGACGCGCCCTGGCACTATCACCCCACCCAGGACGGCGGGCAGCCGGCCATGACCATCGACCAGGTGCCGCTGGACTGGTGTTTCCGGCCCGGTGTGAAGCTGGATTTTCGCCATTTCCAGGACGGCCACGTCGTGACGGCCGCTGAGGTGGAGCAGGAACTGAAGCGCATCGGCCATGAGCTGCAGCCGCTCGACATCGTTCTGGTCAACACCCGGGCGGGCGCCGCGCTGGGCGATCCAGACTATGTCAGCATCGGCTGCGGCATGGGTCGCGAAGCGACGCTCTATCTCACCTCGCGCGGCGTGCGCGTCACCGGCACCGACGCCTGGTCGTGGGATGCGCCGTTCCGCTACACCGCCGAGCGGGTGCGCGAGACCGGCGACACCTCGCTGATCTGGGAGGGGCACAAAGCCGGGCGCGAGATCGGCTATTGCCATCTCGAGAAGCTGCACAACCTCGAAGCCCTGCCGGCCCGCGGTTTCACCGTCTGCTGCTTCCCGCACAAGATCAAAGGCGCCTCCGCGGGCTGGACCCGTGCAGTCGCGATCCTGGAAGACTGATGCTCGTCGTGGTGACCGGCGCGGGCGGCTTCGTCGGGCGCGAGCTGGTCGGAATGCTGCTGGCTGCGGGCCACCGCGTGGTCGCGACCGACGCCGCACCCGCCGGCATTCCCCAGGGCGCGCGCACGGTCGCCGGCGACCTCGCGGATCCCAAGGTCCGGCGCGCCGTGCTCGCGGAAGGTTGCGAGGGGCTCGTCCACCTCGCCACCGTACCTGGCGCCGCCGCCGAGGCTGACCCGGAAGCTTCGCGCCGCATCAATGTCGACGCGATGTACGACCTGTTGCTCGAGGCCGGGACGGCCGGCAGGCGTCCTCGTTTCGTCTACGCCAGCTCGATCGCTGTCTTCGGCGAGCCGTTGCCGGCGCGGGTGGACGACAGCACGCCACTCTCGCCGAAGATGATTTATGGCGGCCACAAAGCAATGATGGAGCACGCGGTCGCCCTCTTCTCCAACCGAGGCCTGATCGACGGCGTGACGATCCGCCTGCCCGGCGTCCTGGCGCGCCCGAAGGGCCCTTCCGGCATGAAGTCCGCCTTCATAAGCGACCTGTTCCACGCGCTGAAGGGTGGGTCGCCGTTCACCTGCCCAGTGTCGCCCGGCGCGACGATTTGGGCGCAGTCGCTCCGGCGATGCGCTGGAAATCTCCTCCACGCCCTCAATCTCGACAACGCCCTGCTGCCTCCGACGCGCGCCGTCACGCTGCCGGCGCTCCGGGTGAGCATGAGCGAACTGGCCCGCGAGATCGCACGGCAGTGCGGCGTTTCCGCCAGCCTGGTCGCCTATGCGCCCGATGCGGCGCTCGAAGCCGGCTTTGGCGCACAGCCTCCCTTGGAGACGCCCGCTGCGGAGGCGGCGGGTTTCGCGCACGACGGAGGGATTGCTGCGCTGGTCGCCAGCGCGCTTTCCACGATCTGAACCGTGCGTCGCGTCGTCACTGAATGTTTTCAGCCACTGAGGAGACTCGCCCATGCGCCTGGCATCGATACGCGACGGAACGCCGGATGGCCGGCTCGTCGTGGTCTCGCCTGACGGGGCGTCCTGCGCGCCCGCGCCGGTCCCCACGCTGCAGTGCGCGCTCGAACAGTGGGACGCGGTCGCGTCACAGCTCGCCGCCGTCACCGCTTTCCCCGAGCCGCTCGATGCGGCGCAACTGCTCGCGCCGCTGCCGCGGGCCTGGCAGTGGCTCGACGGCTCCGCCTACAAGAGTCACGGCGACCTGATGGACAAAGTCATCGGGGTCGTGCCGATCAAGTCGGACTTGCCGCTGATGTACCAGGGCGTCTCTGACAGGTTCTATTCCCCGATCGCCGAGGTGAAGTTCCCGGACGAGGCGCTTGGGATCGACTTTGAGGGCGAGTTCGGCGTCGTCGTCGACGCCGTGCCCATGGGCGTCACCCCGCAAGAGGCTCTCCGGCACATCAAGCTCGTGGTGCAGATCAACGACTGGTCGCTGCGCACGCTGGCCGGGCCGGAGATGAAGACGGGCTTCGGCTGGATCCAGGCCAAGCCGCCCTGCGGCATGGCCCCCTTCGCGGTGACGCCCGACGAGCTCGGCGGCGACTGGCGCGACGGCCGCGCCTGCCTCACGCTGCTTGTGGATTGGAACGGCCAGCGCTTCGGCGCGGCGAACGGCGAACCGATGGCCTTCGGCTTCCACGCGCTGGTCGCTCACGCAGCGCGGACCCGCGATCTGGTCGCCGGAACGGTGATCGGCTCGGGCACGGTCTCGAACGAGAACTTCCGGGAGGTCGGCTCGTCCTGCATCGCTGAACGCCGCGGCATCGAGGTGGTCGACGAGGGCGCGCCGCGCACCGAGTTCATGAGGTTCGGCGACACAGTGCGGATGCAGGCGGTGAGCGCCGAAGGTCGTGCGCCGTTCGGCGTCCTCGAGCAGAAGGTGATCAAAGGATGAGCGAGGTTCTATCCGATTCCGGCCTGCCGCCCGTGCAGCGGGTCGTCACCGGGCACGACGCCGTCGGCCGGGCTGTGGTCAAGCTCGAGGACCACGCCCCGACCCGGTCGCTCCCGTCCGGCGACGCCTCCTTCCTGCTGATCTGGACCACAGCCACGGTCCCCGCCGACAACAACGACGAGACGGACGGGCGCGAGCGCGCCGCCGGCCTGACCGTCCCAGGCGGATCGGTGTTCCGCATCGTCGATATGCACCCAGGCCAGGAAAGCCCGATGCACCGCACCAACTCGATCGACTACGGCATTGTGCTCGAAGGAGAGGTCGAGCTCGAACTCGACGACGGCGCGAAGAGAACCGTGCGCCAGGGGGGAGTTGTCGTGCAACGGGGCGCCAACCACCTGTGGCGCAACGCCACGGACAAGCCCTGTCGGATCGCCTTCGTCCTGATCGACGCGCCGGCGTATGTCCACGCTGGAAAGCCGCTGCCGCCATATCTGCCGTGATCCCGCGCACGGCGCGGATCACGCTGGAAGTCATTTGGAGGGCCTCCCGCGCAGCCGAGGGAGGGCGTGGGACCGAGCCGCCTTGCTCTGCTGCCCGCAGACGTTCGGAAGGGCAGGGAAGGGTCGCAAGCGGTCTCGCGCTCCCTTCCGACAAGCTGCCGTTGCCGCCCGCGCACCCTGGACGTAGCTTCAGCCGATGTGCGGCAGGTTCGACACCAGCAAATTCACCCGGCGGGAAATCCGCGACGCGCTCGCCACGCTGTTCGCCGTCAAGACCGCGCCCCTGAACCTGGAGACCAGCGACGATGTGCGCCCCACCAGGGCCCCAGCTGGTGGCCAGGATCGACGGCGACGGATGGCAGCTGGACAAGATGCGCTGGGGCTTGGTGCCCTTCTGGCGGAACGGCAAGCCCCTAAGGGACAGCGCCAAGGGCGCAGGCGACGGGTTCAAGCTGACCACCTTCAACTGTCGCGTCGAGGGCTGCGTGACCGCGAGCACCTTCAGGGGCGCATTCGCCGAGCGCCGCTGCATCGTCCCGGCGAGCGCGTGGTTCGAATGGACCGGAGAGGCGGGGTCGAAGACCAAGCACCGTTTCGCCCGCAAGGATGGCGCGCCTCTGTGGTTCGCCGGCTTGTGGGATCGCTGCACCACCCCTGACGCCGGCGAGGTCGCGAGCTTCACCATTATGACCGGCCCGTCGGCCGGGTGGCTGGCCGACTACCACGATCGGGCTCCGGTGATCCTTGAACCTGACGAGTGGTCCGCGTGGCTCGATCCGGCGCAGGACGCGCGCGAGCTGATGGCGGCGGTTCGGCCTGAGCGGTTCGAAGTCACCGAGGCGCTCTAGATGGCGACCTACACCCTGGTCGTCACCGCAGCCAACGGCCACCAGTGCCGTTGTTAACCGTCCTTAGCAGGTCGATCGAGTAGTCGTTCGCCAAGCCAAGTTCCTCGTCGATGATGGACTTCGCTTCGATCGCTAGCGCCTTGAACGCCGCGGCGTGTTCCGCGGGTAAGAACATGCCCGTGACGCTGTTCCCCTCTTCAAACAGCGGCAACAAACGAAGCATGTCGCCGGCGATCGCAGAGAGTTCCTCGGTCATTGTCGGGCGCTCTCGTGCCGCTCTGTTACTGTGGAGTTGTGTGTGAGGGAGCGTTCGCCGACCGGCCGGCTCCCAGCGGCATTGGACGCACTGAGACCCTTATGGTCAAGGTTGAGACTGCTCGGGCCGTTACGTTGTGAAAAGGGTCGTTTAGGCCCCGCTCAGCGCCACGGCGCGAACGTCAGGAATCTGGACGGGTTCGAATGTCCGCTCGTGTTGAGCGCTTCGGAATTGGCGCTGCGGCTAAGAATGACGTGGGGCGGATCTTCAGATGAGCTCAAAAGTGGCCTGGGCGATGGGTTCCGAATGAAACCGGTGGTCGACCTTTTCAGTCCCAAAGCGTCCGAGGACCGGCTTGATCCCCTCTACCTCGCCCTCCTTAGGTCGCCGGCGCATCAGGGGACGCGGGAACATCTAATTGCCGCCTTCGCGCGCATGGGCGATCCTGACGGCGTCTTCGCTTCCAACTTTTGGGGGCCGGCCTTCCATGCCCGCCTCTTCGAGATCACATGCTTTCTCTATCTGGAAGCCGCGGGTTTCGCTCTAGATCGAACCCACCGAGCACCGGACTTCATCGCGTGCAAAGCCGGGGTCGAGATCGCAGTCGAGGCGACGACGTCCAATCCGTCGGACGGGTCCAGCCGCAACATCGGGGCGACAGAGCTTGAGGATCTGCCGATTGAGCGGATCATCGAGAAGAGCGCGGTCGAATTCCCGCGCCGCATGACGGCGGCCCTTTGGAGGAAGGTCGCCCGCGCCTATCACCGAGAGTCCCACGTGGCGGGCAAGCCGCTCGTCGTCATGGCGCAGCCTGCGTTCGAAGCCGGCGCAAACTTCTACGTCGACGATTCGTTGGTCCCGGCCCTTTTTGGAGATCGGGCCGCGCGGCAAGGGTTGTTCGACCGGGATGAGGTTAGGCACGTCAGCGCGATCGCTTATTGCAACAACTTCACCGTCTCGAAGGTCTCACGGTTGGCCTGCCCCGCACAATTCCGCACGGAATGGCTTGCGATGAGAGAAGGCTTTTGCCTAGTCGAGGGGACTGACGAACCCTGGCGTCCTAAGCGCTTCCGTTTCGAGGTTGGACATCCCGACACGCCCCAGGAAGCGTGGCCGGAAGGCGTCACCCTGTTCCTCAATCCGAATGCGGCCCTCCCCTTGCCGCCGGACTCGCTGCAAGCAAGTTGCATCATCGGAAGGACTACCGGCGGTGCGTTGATCAAGTGCATCAGCGGCTTTCACCCTGTCGCCCAAACCATGATCGCGACACGCAGGGAATTGTCGTGCCGCAGGCCTGCCCTACTCCTCGGCCGTCCGCTTCGGCTGACCGCAGCACCAATCCCACGCCCCCAGGAACTCGGCCTCGCCGCCTGAGCCACGGGCCACGGCAATGGTCGGGTGTTCGGCCTTGAGAACGCCTGCGGCGTCTTCTATGGCCGTGGCGTCATCGCGGAACTCGGTCACTGTGACGTGCTGGTGGCCGCCTTCACGTCGGCGCGCTTGATCTCACTGAACCGTCGAGCACCGAGCAGGGGTGCGAGATGACGATCAAAGCGGTTTCGTTCGATCTTCAATGTGAGAGGCCGCTTCGGACGCCCCCGCCCGCCATGCAGTCCCTTGGCTGCGGCCGTGAAGTACGCCTCGGCTAGCTCGGAGAGCGTGTCGCCCGTTCTCGCTGCGGTCTTCGCTGCGGCTCTCTCGGCAGCTGGATCAGCGCCCCGCGTCACGGCAACGCCAAGCTCCAAGGCATCCTCGCGAGCAGCCGCAAGCGACAACCCCGGATAATTTCCAAGAGGGAGACGGCGACGCTGGCCATTCACGGCCACGTATCGAAACTCGAAGGCCTTCGTCCCACTGGGGAACACACGGATCACCAGTCCGTGCGCTCCGCCAATCGTGGCCTCATAGGGTTTGCCCGCAGACTTAAGCGCCGCCACTTGACGATCCGTCGTGAGCGGTTCTCGCGCCATGGAGGGCTCCTGCCCCAACGCGGCCGGCGTGGGGCGCTTGTGGGGCAGCGGCTACGCTGCTTACTGCAGCGAGCTGAAGCAAGCTGATGCGATTAGATATTGAGATTACCCACTTTTCGTCACAGCTGCGCGTAGCTGAGCCGACAGGCGCGCACGGACCTTCGTTCTCCGAAGGCAAAGGTCACACGTTCGAATCGTGTCGGGTGCGCCAGCCGGCCCTCAGCTTTGCAGGGGCCTGGCTGAAAGGGTTGGGGCGGGTCTTGCATCGCTGACCTTGCGCCGCTCATTCGGCCTGTCGGACGGCAGAAACCGTGACCTAGCCAGACGGCCGTTCGGAGTCCCGGCGGGGATCGCTGCGGCTGCGCACCCGTTCCATGGCTTCGGGGATCCCCTCCCGGTGCGGGGAAGCCGGATAGGGCTGCAGATCCGTCTCTCCTTCCCCTTTGGGGGAAACGGCGCAGGAGATCGTGTCTTGCGTCATGCGGCGGTTGGCCTCGAAGGCGCGCAACGCCGCCAGCGTCATGTCCTGGTCGAGCGGGCGCTCGCCGGTCCAGCGCTCGTTGCGCAGGGCGGCCTC
>CBJNAS010000008.1:0-26403 GCA_966434565.1 uncultured Phenylobacterium sp. | reverse complement strand
ATCACCCGCTGATCATCGAACTGCGCGGCGATTCGACCTCCACCACGACCGGCACCACGACCGGCACGACGACCGGCACGACCACGACCGGAACGACCACGCCCCCGCCGCCGGCCGCTCCGCCGCCGGCCCCGACCGGCCTGACCGACGCGGGGATCATCGGCGGCTATGTGAACGCGGCGAATGATGGCCCGGGCCAGGCCCTCACCGGATCGGCCACCGCGGGTGCGACAGTCACCGTCTATGACGGTTCGAACCAGCTCGGCACGGCCGCAGTCAACAGCAGCGGGCAGTGGAGCTACACGCTCGGCCATCTGGCGGACGGCGCGCACAGCCTGAGCGCTACGGCGACCACCTCAGGCGGGACCAGCGCCCACAGCGCGGCTCTGACCTTCACCGTCGACACCCACGCGCCTCTTCCGGAGGTGACCGATATCACCTCGTCCTCTTGGAACAAGGTTACGCTCACGGGCGCCGCCACCGCGGGCAGCGCGGTGCAGATCTACGACAACGGCTCACTGATCGGGACGGCGACCGCCAATAGCGCCGGCGTCTGGGCGTTGAGCTCCCACGTCGGCGGCGGGGTGCACAGCTTCACCGAGACGGCCACGGACCCGGCCGGCAACACAAGCTCCTCGTCCGGCGTGGCTCTGTACGCCCGGGGGGGCTCTGTCAGCCTGGTCGGGGGGACCGGCGACGACGTCCTCATCGGGCGCGGCGGCGACACCCTGGCCGGCGGCGGCGGCTCCGACACGTTCGTTTTCAACAAGAGCTTCGGCATGGAGCGCGTGGCCGACTTCAATGCCACAAGCGACGTGATCGCCGTCGACCACAACCTGTTCTCGTCCTTCGCCAACGTCCTTCAGCACGCGACGCAATCGGGCACGTCGACCCTCATCACCTACGATTCAGCGGACATCATCACGTTGCAGAACACGAGTGTCTCCAGCCTGACGTCGGGGAACTTCGTGTTCCTGTGAGGCGGCTTCTGGGGCGGCTTGCGACCCGCGCGAGCCGCCTCATGAGGGCCGCCTCAGCTTGACGAGCCGATAGGGGGTCTGTTGAATTCCCGTGATCAGAGAGGTGTCGGGCAGACGCGCCGTATCCTCGATCACGGCGCGAGCTCGATCGAGATAGTCGCGATCGACAATCCACGACTTGAGCTTGCCGCGACTGATCCATTCCACCCTGGTCTGATGCCGGAGCGCCTCGTCGAGGACGAACTCGATCTTGGGAAGCGAGGCGCCGTCGTGAGCCATCTCGGCGAAGCTCGTGATCGGGAAGTCGTCGTCGAAAATCGCCAGCGGGAAACCGACCTCGGCCGCTTCGAGCAGCCGGCGGGCCTGATCGACATGGTCGTCGAAGTAGCAGAGCCCGCGGGAAAGATCGTCGGTGAAGCGACGGCTCCGCCAATCTGCTTCTATGTACTCGGCGTTCACCCGCTGCCGTAGTTGAGATAGGTCGATGTCGAAGCTGTATAGCTTGGTCTGCGGCGCCCCTAACGACATGGCCCACGCGCTTGCGCCCCGATAGGTCCCGCTGTCCACGATCACGGTTGGAGCATAGGACTTCGTGATCAGATACAGCCATAGAAGATTGTTGAACCGGCTTCCGCCCAGCTGGTCTCGGAAGGAGCTTACGAGATATTGTTCGTAAAAGTACGAGATGTCGTCCAGGAGATTGGTGATTTTCGCGGAAAACAAGGACTGTGTCCCCAGGAACTCGTTCGCCGCTGCAGCCAGATTGGAGATCATTCGATCCACGAGCCAGGGGTCAATGACTCGACAATCGAAATCGTCTGTCTTTCTCAGTATCCGAAGTCCAACATTTTGCAACATAGCGTTTGCGCTTCGAAACGCAACGTGCCTTATGTTATTCATCATTGTATGTCTCACAGGATAGAGAGTTGTAGAGAGTATGTTGCGCTACATGAGCTCTCGATAGGCCGCGCTCAATTGACATCCGATGACTTCTGGGGAGAAGTTCTGAAGCACGTATCTTGAGCACTGCGCCGGGGTTGGCAAAGATATTTGCCCGTCGACCGCGCGGGAGATCGTGTCCGAAAGAGCGTCCGCCGTTGAGCCCGGCGTGATCAGCTCGGACTGAAGCTTATCGACCACCTCGGGAAGCCCGCCCACGGGTGTCACGATCACCGGCGTTCCACACGCGAGGGACTCGATCGTGGGAAGGCCGAACCCCTCGAGAGCTTCGCTCGGGACTACGGTGACGTCCGCCGCGCGATACGCCGTGGGTAACTGGTCCTCTGGGAGGTAGCCGGCCAAAAGCACATGCCGAGTAAGATCCGCCGCTTCAATTTGCGCGAGCAGCTTCGGCTTGAGGGGGCCGTCCCCGACGATGATCACCAGGACGTCTGGACGTCTGCGACGCAGCTCGATTGCGGCCGTGATGAGATTGTGCAGACCCACGCGATGGATGAGTCGCCGCACGGCCAAGACGATCGGCCGATCACATGGCCATCCAAGGGTCTTACGTGCTTCGTTTCTCGATCCGAAAAGCTTGAAGCGCCGTGTGTCGACAGCGCCGGGCACGACGCGGATCGTTTGAGGCGAAATGCCGTATGAGCGTTCCAGCACCTCCGCAAAAGCGGAGGAGAGAACAATGTGCAGATCCGCGCGTCGATAGACGTATCTCTCGAGGAGGTACTTGAGATTTGCGGAAATCGCCTCCGCTCCCTCGCGGGCGGCCTCTTGCGACCAGGGGCCATGGAAGTGGACGATGTGCGGCTGCTTGCGGAGCGCGACGGGAGAGGCGGCGCCGTAAAGTGCGAAATGCGAGCCGACCACGGCCGGGCGAAAGCTGGCGACCTCGTTGGCGATCACCCGCCCGGCGCTTATCACGCGCTGTGCGGTGGTGGCGCTCCTCGGGGCGAACGCGGCGTAACGACCGCTTGTCAGCTGCTCGATCTCCTTCTCGCCGCAGACGAGGGCCCTTACGCAATAGCCGTTGGCCGCAAACATGGAGACGGTATCGTCGAATGAGCGCGTCAGCCCGCCGGGCGCGTCGGCGAAGCGGGACAGTCCGATCTGCATGATCCGGGCGCCCGTTATGGGTGCGGCGTCAAGGTGGTCGAGCATGCCGTGGCTTTTCTTCACAGGTCGGGGCGGCAAGGGGGCTGGTGCAGAGGGGGCGGTGTCAGTCTGCTACGGTCGACGGTGAAGTAGACCCGCCAAAGGGGGTTGCATTTGCGCAAAACACCTGAACCGCGAGGGCGGACCCTGCAGTTCGGCGTCTCATCGACCGGCATGGCGCGCCTCGGCGGCTGACGAGCTGGGCCGCTGGCGCAGCTCTTCCCCGAAGCCCGCGCTGATGTCCGCACTGCAGGGCGCTGCTCATGCGTATTCTACCAAGGTCGTTCTAGTCCTCGGTCGCCTGTCGCCATCTCTGAATGAGTCGGTCCCATTCGGTCGACAGCAGGGCGACTGGTGGTCCGAGACTGGCGGCCCATTGGCGCAAGCTCCCATATTGGAAATAGCGGGTCACGGCCGCCGCCGTCGCCGCAGTGTAAAGGAGATCCAGTCCGATAACCGCAATCGCCGCGCCGTCGATACCGAGCGTCTTCGTCAACTCCCAACAGAGCGCAACGAAGGGCGCGCTCCCTATCAACAGCCACTTGGCGGCCCGCTGGAGTCGGCTGATCGCCATCAGTCCTTCCTGCAACGGCAGTGCAACGGCGAAGACGACGGTGGAGATGCACATCAAGGCCAGGAGATCGACCGGCGCTTGGGCCCGATGGTTCGTCCAGAGGCTCGACACGAAAGGGCCGAGGAGGACGACGCAGGGCGTGACGGTGAGCGCCAGCCACAGGCACACGCGGGTGGTGTTCGACAGGAGGTCGCGGCCGCGCGCAATTTCCCCATGCCCCACCGCCAGCGAAATTTCGACGGTCGCGGCGTGGGCCGGCAAGTCCATCGGGATGCGCACCATCTGCGTCATCATGGATGCGACCGCGTACACGGCCGTCGCCTCCGGCCCGGCCACGGCGGCCAATATGATCCGGGGCGCCTGAACGCTCATGCCGTAGTATCCAAACGTCGTCCCGAGGACGCCGAACATCGGGCGGGCGAGCTCCCGCAAGACGGCAGGTCGCAAACGCAGCGGTCGTGAGTAGAGCCACGGCGCGGATCGCCACAGGCAGGAGGCAAGGACGAGGCTGTAGCCGCTCCAGCTCACGAGATAGATCCATGCCGCCGCGCCCGGCTTGGCCGAGAACACGCCGATCGACACCAACATCGCCACCATCTCGAATGTCTGGCGGTGGGCGTTGAGGCGCGTCGTCTTCGGATACTCGCCGACGGAGCTCAAGGCGGCGGCGAAGACGGAGGACACGGCGTACATCGCGACTTGACCGCCCAAGATGCTGGCGACCATGACCGCCTGATCGCGACCCATCCAGTGCGCCTGCAACATCCGATCCAGCGGCATGAACTGGATGCAGGTGATGAAGGTGAGGCAAACTGCGCCGGCGACCGCCATGATCAAGGCCAGGCTGGACTGGAAGGCCTCCTGCATGGCGACCCGTCCATTGCGGGAAAAGGCCATGGCCATGTGCGCCCGCAAGGCGCCGGGCATCCCGATGTTGGTGTAGCTGAGGTAGGCGGCGAGCGCCGTGATCGTCACCCATTCCCCGTAGCCCGAAAGACCCCAGCGGGTTGCGAGAACGGGCACCAGCAGCAGCTGTCCCAAGACCAGAACTGTGCGGCTGTAGATCGACGCCGCCAGCCCCGCAAAAATTCGCCGACGTGCGTGGTGTTCGATGTGAGCGACCGTGCTGGTCGCCAGCGGCGGCGCCTGCATCACATCACACCGGTCGTCGGAGGATGTTCCTCCGCGGCAGCTCGTCGTTAGCAAAGTAAAGCGGCCGCGGATGTCGCATAGGCGCAGTATATCAGCCGACCAATCCGGCTGGTCCCCCGAAGGGGGGACGTTACCGGGCGGAAGTATGTCGAGATTCGAGGCGGCCGCCGCGGTCTGGCCGGAAGCGTTGCAAGCCGTTTGTCCCAGGAGGCGGGGAAGTGGCGCCTGATCCGACAATCCTCTGCCTCTCCGACTACTTTGGAGGAGATGACAGCAGGACCGCGGGCGCAGGCGGCGCCGCCCTGACGAGCTTCGAAGCCCTGCGCACGCTCGGGGCCGATGTCCATCTCCTGGCCGGCTTCCAGCTTCCGACAGGTTACGCGGACGATCCGCGGTGCACGAGCCTGCAAGGCTACGATCTGCGCGAACGCGGGGCCTCTCTGAAGACCGCCGAGCGGCTGATCTGGAACGCTGAGGCTCGCCGGAAGGTGGTCCAGGAGTTGCGGCGCTTCGACCCCGCCAGAACCGTTGTCATCCTGCACCAATGGACCCGCTTCCTGTCGCCGGCGACGCTCCACGCGCTCGCCGACTACCCCACGCTGGTCTATCTGCACGACTACTTCCAGGTCTGCCCGACGGGCGCGTACTACAATTTTCAGCGCCGTACGCCGTGCCACCTCAGGCCCGGGGGGGTGACGTGCGCATTCACCAATTGCGATCGCGCGGGCATCGCCCACAAGGGCGTGCGCGTGGCGCGCCACCTGGCCAAGATGCTGGCCGACGCGACCGCCCGGGCTCCGCGAGGCTACGTCCATATCTCCGACGCAAGCCGCGCGGTCGCGCAGCCTTACCTGCCGGGCAAGCTGCACTACACAGTTTACCACCCGCTGCCTGAGCAGCGCGGGGGCCCCTCGACCGACTATACAGACTACGACATCAGCTATTTCGGACGGCTGGAGCCCGAGAAGGGGCTCGTGGCCCTGGTCGCGGCCCTGAAGTCTAACGCGTGGTCGTCGCTGTTCGTGGGCTCCGGGACACTTGAGGGCTGGATCCGACAGGAATTGCCGCAGGCCACCATGATCGGGTGGTCGCCTCATGAGCGGGCGCTCGAGCTGATGAGCCGATGCCGCACCGTGGCCCTTCCGTCCATTTGGCCCGAGACCTGGGGGTGCGTGGCCGCGGAAGCGCTGGCCAGCGGCGTGCCGGTCGTGGTCTCGAAGCTCGCCGGTTCTTCGGAACTGGTTGCAAAATATGGCGGCGGCCAGGTCTACGATCCTTCCGAGCCGGACGGCTTGCGCCTGGCGCTGGAGCTCGTGCTCGCAGACGAGGCCTTGCGGGCCGGCCTCAGCAGGCAAGCCTCGGCAGTGCCTGAGCGGGCCGGCTTGAGCATGCCGGCGCATGCTCGTCGGCTCCTGGAATGCATCGAGACTTTGTGGCTGGCCGATGAGGCGCGAAACAGCCGCCGGCCGGCCTCAGTCTTGTCATAGGCGCAAGGCGACCGGACCAAGTCCCAGAAGAGCGTTGCGGCGCGAACGCCGCGGGGCGGCCGCGGCGCGTACGCCCTGGTTCAGAAGTAGTGGAAAATGGACAGCACCGGCAGGCTGGGCCCGAAGATGTTGAAGAAGCTGCGCAAGCCGGAAGTGTCGACGACGATGATGTCGTCGGGCTGGACGATGGGGTCGGGGGCCTTTCCGTCCCGAATCGTCGTCAGGTCGTACATCTGCCACTGCCGCGCCTGGCCGACCCGGCGGGACAAGCCGACCTTGTGCACGTTGGCGAGCTTCGGATCGGGGCCGTTGGCGAGTGCGATCGCCTGCAGCAGCGAGGTCGGGCCGGTGAGCGAATAGACCCCCGGCTTCACGACCGCCCCGTCGATCGTCACGCGCTGGCTCACCGCCTGCTTGACCAGCACTGTGACCTGCGGGTCGCGCAGCACGCGGCCGTTCAGCCGCTCGTGCAGATAGGTTGCGATCTCGTCGGCGGTGCGTCCGGCCGCCTGGACGTTACCGACGAAGGGCAGAGTGAACACGCCCTCGGCGTTGACCTGCACCACGCGGCTCAGCTCGGGGACTTGGAATACGACGATCTCCAGCGTGTCGTCGGGGCCGACCCGATAGGTCGAAGGGAAGGCCGTGCTGGACGTGGCCACGGCGGCGGCGGGCGGCGGTGGCGCCGGCGTCTCGCCACGGGCGAGTCCCGGGAACAGGATCTGGGCGGCGAAGGCGCCCGACAGGAGCACGAAGCGCCACGACATGACGTTCTCCATCGGTCAATCGAGGTAATAGTCGGCGTGGACGCTATCATAGTAGCCGGCCTCGCCCTGGCTGCCGCCGCGGACCCGGCGGTTGAGCACCACGCCGTGCAGGCGCGCGCCGCGCATTCTCAGGCGTTCGACCGCGGAGCGTACCGCCGCCCTGGGGGTCTTGGCGTGGCGCACGACCAGCAGCGTCGCCCGGCAGATCGAGGAGATTGACCAGGCGTCGGTGACCGCGAGCACCGGCGGGGCGTCGAGGATGACAAAATCGTACTCACGCTCGAGCCTCTGCAGCATCTCCCTGGCCGCAGGACCTGAGAAGACGTCCTTCGCCGTAAACACCGGCCCGTTCTGGCCGAGGAAGGCCAGGCCATCGACTGCGTCGCGGCTGAGCGCGGCGCCGGTGTCCGCGGCGCCCTCGAGCACGTCCATCAACCCGGGCTGCCCCTTGTCCGGGCGCAGCTTGGCCAGGCCGCTGCGGCGCAGGTCGCAGTCGATCAGGAGCACGCGGTCGCCGCTCATGGCCATGACGCGGGCGAGGGCGACGGCGATCGCGCTCTTGCCTTCGCCGGAAAGCGCGGAGGTGACGCAGACCGTCCGCCCGCCGGGCTCGCCGCCGTCGTTCAGCAGGGTGGCGCGGATGTTGCGGATGGACTCCGCGAAGGACGAGACCGGCCGTTCCAGCACATAGTCCCAGGGCGAGGCGAGCCGCCCGGAGGGGATACGCGGCGGCAGCTCCGGCACGCCGGCCAGGAACGGCAGGTCGAGCACATCCTCGATCTCCTCGGCCGAGCGGAAGCCCCGCTCGTGCGCTTCGGCGGCGACCACCGCGCCTGCGCCAGCGGCCGAGCCGAGCATCAGGCCGAGCATCAGGAAGATCGAGGTCTTCGGGAAGCTGGGTGTGTCCGGCGCCTCGGCGGCCGAGACCGTGTAGGCGCGCACGTCGCCGATCCGCGCTTCCTGCGCCTGTTCCTGGGCGTTGCGGCTCAGGTCGTTGTAGATGCTGCGGCTGGCGTCGGCGCTGCGCTGCAGGCCGAGCGCCACGACATTGGCGCGCGCGTCGGTCTCCTGCCTGGCTTGCAAGGCGCCGACCTGGGCGCGCAGCCGGGCTTCCCGCGCCGTGGCGGCGGCAGCGTCGCTCTCGAGACCTTTGACGATGCGGTTGGCCTGCTGCTCAATCTCGCGATTGAGCTTGTCCAGCTGCTCGTTGATGCGCACCGAGGCCGGGTGGTCCGGACCATAGACCGTGGCGATCTGCGCCTGATCGCGCAGCACCTGAGCGCGCTGCTTGCGAAGCTCCGAAAGGGACTCCGAATTCAGCACCTGGGAGACGGATTCCACGCCCGCGCTGCGCGACTCGGTGCGCGCGGCGGCGGCGGCGGCCTGCGCGGCGGCGGCCTCGGCCTGGGCGCGGCTGAGCTCGGTGGCCATCGAGCCGATCTGCTGGTCTGTGAGCGTCGCCCCGCCCTGGGCGCCGCCGCTCGCCACGATCCCGTGGGCGGCGCGATAGGTCGCCACCGCGTTGTCGGCGTCGACGACCTGGCGTCCGAGCGGCCCCAACTCGGCCGTGAGCGAGCGGGCCTGATCGGCGGCCAGCTCGGCGCGCTGCTGCCGGCTGAGCCGCAGGTATTCGGAGGCCACCGTATTGGCGATCTGCGCGGCCTTGTGGCGGTCGTGCGAGCGGGCGTCGATCGCCACGATGTAGGTCAGCCCCTGGCGATCCACCGACAGTCGCCTGGCGAGCTTGCGGACCACCGCCTGCGCCGGGTCCTTGGCCGAGCGCGGGGCGGCGAATTCCGGATCCGACGCCAGGCCGAGCCGCTGGGACACCGCCTTTAGCACGAACGGCGAGGTCATCACCTTCACCTCGGTGTCGACCAGGCTGGCGTCAGGCTGGGCGGTCACGGTCTTGTCGGTGCTCACCGGCGAGCCGCGGGGACGCGGATCCACCATCAGCCGCGCCTCGGCGGAGTAGCGCACCGGCAGCAGCCGGGCGGCGGCGAAGGCCGCCACCAGCGTCACCAGGAGCACGCTCAGGAACAGCCGGTAGCGGCGGCGCATGACGCGCAGCACATGGCCGAAGGACAGCGGATCGTCCGGCTCCTCGCGCGGCGCGCGAAATGTCCGGTGCGGCCCCGGCAGGGCAAGGACGTGGTTCTGCTCGAGCAAGGCCATGCGGCGACCCCTTCCGTCCCGGCGCTTCGTGAGCCGCCTCGTCCATGCGAATGCGGATCCAAGTCTCGGCTGATGGTGTTCAGCGAGATCCTGGACGAAGAGCCCCAGTTTTCGCCGAGCAGGCTAGAAGATCGATCCTCGGGGTTAGTCCCCCGACGTGGTGACGAACGCCCCTCCATAACTGGTGTGACACTGTCGATGCCTGCGGAACGGGCGACGGATTCGCCTGTGACGCGCCGAGTTCAACTTTGCCATGGGCGAACGTCCGGTGCAGATCCTCGACCATTCGCTCGCTGTCCCCTGCGCCGAGCCGGTTTTCGGCGGCCTGGCGAAGCGGAGCGTCGATATCGTGGTCTCGGTCGCCGCGCTCGTGATCCTCGCGCCCGTGCTGCTCGCCATCGCGCTCGCCGTGAAGGTGCAGGATGGCGGGCCGGTCCTCTTCATCCAGCCGCGGGTGGGCCTGCACGGGATCGAGTTCCCGTTCCTGAAGTTCCGCTCGATGACACTCGACGCCAGCGCCCAGTTCGAGCGGCTGATCGCCAGCAATCCGGCTGCGGCTTGCGAATGGCGGCTGAAACAGAAGCTGGAGCCGGACCCGCGGGTCACCGGCGTAGGGTGCGTCCTGCGCCGCACCAGCCTCGACGAGCTGCCTCAGTTCCTGAACGTCCTCCTGGGACATATGAGCGTGGTCGGCCCGCGGCCCATCCTGCGCGCCCAGGTCGAAAGCTATAGCGCGGGGTACGAGCGCTACTGCGCCGCCCGCCCCGGCCTCACCGGCCTGTGGCAGGTCAGTGGCCGCAGCGCCACGACGTTCAGCCGTCGTTCGGCGCTGGACCAGGTCTATCTGCGTCGCTGGAGCTTTTGGGGCGACCTGCTGCTGATCCTGAGGACCTTCGGGGCGGTGGTCCGCCAGAGTGGCGCATGCTGACGATCGCGAGGAGCAGACTCGGCGCCGGCGATGTCCCCGGGCCGGTGCTCGGCCGCCAACCGCAAGCCGCAACGCTCGGTGACCAGGCCCGCACGGGCGGCTCGCAGTCTTTTTCCGCTAGCCCCGTCGTCCGCGCGCTCGCCGAGATCTGAGCCGAGATTGCTGCTGAA
The DNA here is from genome assembly GCA_966434565.1 of uncultured Phenylobacterium sp. Classification (GTDB taxonomy): domain Bacteria; phylum Pseudomonadota; class Alphaproteobacteria; order Caulobacterales; family Caulobacteraceae; genus Phenylobacterium. Next base: position 16,061 of record CBJNAS010000008.1, on the reverse strand, counting down.
AGGATCGCTCGATGAAGGTCGCCCTTGTTCACGACTACCTCAACCAATACGGCGGCGCCGAGCGGGTTCTGGATGAGCTGCACGAGATGTGGCCGGATGCGCCGGTCTATACTTCGATCTACTCGCCGGAGCGGATGCCGGACCGGTACCGGACCTGGGACATCCGCACCTCGTTCCTGGACCGCATTCCGCTGGCGCGGCGCAAGCACCAGGCGCTGCTCTTCCTGCTGCCGCAGGTTTTCGACAACTTCGACCTGGACGACTACGACCTGGTTGTCTCGTCCTCCTCCGGCTTCGCGCACGGCGTGCTGACTCTGCCGCAGACCCTGCACATCTGCTACTGCCATTCGCCGGCCCGTTTCCTGTGGGACTATCACCATTATTCGCGCGCGGAGGGGCTTGGGCGGGCCGCCCGCTTCCTGGTCGAATCCAGCCTGCCCCGCCTGCGCGTCTGGGACCGTGTCGCCGCCGACCGGGCGGATGCCTGGGTGGCCACCAGCCGGCTGGTGAAGGCGCGCATTGAATGCTTCTACAACAAGCCCAGTACGGTGATCGCCCCGCCCGTCGACGTCAGCCGCTTCTGTGTCGGCGAAGAGCCCGGATCCTACTTCCTGCTGCTGATGCGGCTGGTCGGCTGGAAGCACCCGCAGATCGCGGTGGAAGCCTGCACCCGGCTGGGTCTGCCGTTGGTGGTGGCCGGCGACGGGCGCGACCTGGCTGAGCTCAAGCAGATGGCTGGGCCGACGGTTCGGTTCGTCGGGCGGGTCGACGACGCTCAGATGAAGATGCTCTACCGCGACTGCCGCGCCCTGATCCTGCCGAGCGAAGAGGACTTCGGGATCACGCCGCTGGAGGCCATGGCCTCGGGCAGGCCGGTGATCGCCTACGGCCGCGGCGGCGTGCTGGACACGGTCGTCGAAGGATCCACCGGTATGTTCTTCGACGCCCAGACCGCGGAGTCGCTCGCCGAGGCGCTGACCGCCTTCGATGACCGCGACTACGACCCGATGGACGTTCGCGCCCATGCCGAGCAGTTCGACCGCAGCCTCTTCGCAGGCCGGCTCTCGCAGCACGTGGAGGAACTGCGTCAGGCGCGCTCCGCGGTCAACGCCGCCGAGCGCACACCGCTGCGTCTCGTGCGCCATGGCCGGGTGGCGGTCGGAGGGGCGACGCAGACGGCCTGAGCCGGTGGCGGCAAGGGCAGGGTCGGAAAATAGAATCAGGGCGCCGCGTCACCCGCTGGCGCAGGCGCGCGACTGTCCGAGGCGCGGTCGTTGAAGATGAACTCCGAGTATCTGGATTCCGAAGTCCGCTCGCGGTCGCCACAGGGCGCTGCGAGGTCGGACTCGGATCCGCGTCTCAGGCCAGCAGGACCACGAAGGGCGTCAGGCGGTGGAAGAAGGCCTCGCGCGAGGACACGCCCAGCTTGGCGTAGGCCCGCTTGATGTGGGTCCGCACCGTCTCCAGGGAGACGCGCAGGTGCTGGGAGGTCTCCTCCGCGGTGCGGCCGCACATCAGGTGATAGGCCACCCGCCCCTCGGTGCGGGTGAAGCCGAACGCCTCGTGCAGGTCGGCGAGCCGGAAGACGAAGTTCTCGCCGGCGCGCTGCAGGGTGATGCCGACGAGGTGGTTCGAAGGCGCGCTGAGCCGCTGCGCGGTCAGCACCACGTGCTCCTCGGTCCTGGGATCGTGGATGCACTGGATCGACATCTCGGGTGTGGCGTTGTCCACCAGGTCGCGCAACTGGCGCTCGAAGCGGTTCTCACGCGTGCGGACATAGCCGTTGCGCAGGACCAGCGCCCCGATCTGGCCCATCACCGCATCGGCCGCCGGGCTCACCCACCAGGCGTGGAGGTCGTCGTCGATGAGCAGACGCGCGCGGGCGTCGGTCTCCATCCAGTGCGCGAGCGCATGTCTAAGAAAGCCGTAGTCGACGTTGCCGTCGCTGTCGGCGGACGTGTCCCGCTCGGCGTATGACCGGCGCTCGTCCAGGTTGGCGGGTCGCATCCTGCTGCCCCTCATTCGTGCTGCGCGGCTCGGCCGCGTCGGGAATGGGGCTCAATGGCCCCACGGAGCGCGACAATCAGAGGATTGCGGAAACCGTTCCGCGGCCCGGGAAAAACCACCGCCTGCGGACCGCGGCCGCCGTCGCACCCGATCTGGGGACGGCAGTCCGGCGCGCGGGGGATGCAATAGGCGGCCTCGAAGGAGAGGTTCCGATGGCGGGATCTGCGGTCCCGGCGAACCGGTGCGCCCCGGTCTACGGCATGGCGGTCTGGGGCTGGGGCCTCTGGACGGGGCTCGCGCTGTGGCTGGCGGGCTTCGTGCTGCTGCCCTGGTGGGCGGCGCTGCTGCTCTGGTGGTGGCCGAGCCTGATGATGGGCGCCCTCACCGGGCTGTTCGCCGTCTGGGTGGCCGGGCGGCTTGCGCCGCGGCCGCGCGCCGAGCGCTCCTGAGGTCCGAGGCGCCCGAAAGCGCTGGACGCTCCGCGCATCCGGTCTGCTAACGTCCCGCGGGGGCCAGTCGAAGGGAGCGACGGGATGGCGGGAGAGGAACTTCGATACCAGGCCGACGGGCTCGCGATGGTCGGCAGCCTTCACCGGCCGGCGGCCGGCGGGCGCGCGCCCGGCGTGCTGGTGTTCCCCGAGGCCTTCGGGCTCGGCGGCCACGCGATGGAGAAGGCCGAGCGGATCGCCAGCGAGCTGGGCTATGTGGCGCTGGCCTGCGACCTGCACGGGGACCGCCGGATCTTGGGCATGGCCGAGGTGGGGGAGGCGCTGCCGCCGCTGCGGGCCGCCGAGCGGGTCCGTGCGCGGACCGACGGTCCGCTGCGCGCGCTGGCGTCTCGGCCGGAGGTGGACTCCTCGCGCATCGCCGCGATCGGCTTCTGCTTCGGCGGGACCATGGCCTTCGAGCTGGCGCTCGGCGGGGCGGACATCAGGGCCGCGATCGGCTTCCACAGCGGCCTGCAGGTCAGCTCGCCGCAGGACGCCGCGCAGATCAAGGGCAAGGTCATGGCGCTCCTGGGCGCCGACGATCCCGGCATTCCCGCCGATCAGCGCGCCGCTTTCGAGCGGATGCTGTCCGAGGGCGGCGTCGACTGGCAGGTCACCCTCTATGGCGGGGTGGTGCACAGCTTCACCAACAAGGACGCCGACAAGCTGGGCCGCCCGGAGTTCGCCCGCTACGACGCGAACGCCGACCGCCGCTCCTGGGCGCAGATGGCGGCCCTGCTGGACGAGGTGTTCGCGTCTGAGTTGGCGGAGGACTTGCCGACAACTCCATGAATCTTGCCCATTTCCCGGGCGGAAAACGACCACCGATCACGCACAGGGCCGGCCTCGTGGCGCCGCCGTCGCGGGGGCGCGGCCTTGGCAAGAATCGATTTACCGAACCGCGCGTCGGTGGTCGCCCACGCGTGGAACAGGCGGCGACGGCAGAATGACCGGACGGTGGAGAGCGGCGCTTGAAGCGCTGCGGCGTAGAGTGCGACGAGACCCGGAGCGGGGCAGGGCGCTCGAACAGGCGCAGGCCCGCGCGGCCCTGGCCGAGGCGCGACTGAAGGAGGTGCTGGAGGCCATTCCCGAGGGGGTGGTGCTGCTCGACGCCGAAGGTCGCTACATCGTCTGGAACACCACCTACGCCGAGATCTACCACGGCTCCGCCGACCTCTTCCGCAAGGGGCGCAAACTGGTGGACGTGCTCCGCGTCGGCGTGGCGCGCGGTGACTATCCGGACGCAATCGGCTGCGAGGAGGAGTGGCTGGACACCCGCGTGCGCCAGCTCACCGAGACCGGCGCGCGGCACGAGCAGCGGGTGGCCGACGGCCGCTGGCTGCTGGTGGAGGACCGGCGCACCGCCGACGGCGGCATGCTCGGTTTGCGCGTCGACATCACCGAGATGAAGGAACAGACCCTGGCGCTGGCCCGGGCGGTGGAGGCCGCCCAGGCCGCCAACCGCGCCAAGTCGGCTTTCCTGGCCAATGTCAGCCACGAGATCCGCACCCCGCTGCACGGCATCCTGGGCATGGCCCAGGTGCTGGCCCGCGACGAGCTGCTGAGCGACGAGCAGCGTTCGCGCGTGGGGCTGATCCGCCAGTCCGGCGAGGCCCTGCTGGAGTTGCTGAACGACCTCCTCGACCTCGCCAAGATCGAGGCCGGCAAGCTCACCCTGCAGACCGAGGCCTTCCAGCCGGCCGTGGTCGCCCAGGCGGCCTGCGCGTCGTTCCAGGCGATGGCTGGCGAAAAGGGCCTGGCGCTCGAGCTGGACTTCTCGGCGATCGAGGGCGCGCGCTGGATGGGCGATCCCCTGCGCCTGCAGCAGGTGCTGGCCAACCTCGTCAACAACGCCGTGAAGTTCACCGCGCGCGGCCGGGTGGCGGTGAGCGTCCGGCTGCTGGACGGGAGCGAGGCCGAGTTCCGCGTGGCCGACACCGGCATCGGCATCGCGCCCGAACGGCTGGCCGAGGTGTTCGAGAAGTTCTCGCAGGTCGAGAGCGCCAGCGACCGCCGCTTCGGCGGCACCGGCCTGGGGCTCGCCCTCTCGCGCGAGCTGGCCGAGCTGATGGGCGGGACCCTGGAGGCGGAGAGCGCGCCAGGCGTGGGCAGCATTTTCCGCCTGCGCCTGCCGGTCACGCCGGCGGCGGAGCCGGCTGCGGGCGAGGGGGCCGGGCCGGCCTCGGCGGGGCCGCTCAACGTGCGCATCCTGGCCGCCGAGGACAACGCCACCAACCAGCTGATCCTGCGCGCTCTCCTGGAGCCGCTGGGCGCCCAGCTTTCCCTGGTGGGCGACGGGCGCGAGGCGATCGAGGCCTATCGGACAGAGCGCTTCGACGTGGTGCTGATGGACATCCAGATGCCGGTCACCGACGGCGTCGCCGCCGCTCGCGAAATCCGCGCGATCGAGGCGCGCGAGGGCCGGCCGCGGACGCCGATCGTGGCGCTCTCGGCCAATGTCATGGCCCACCAGGTCGCTGAGTATCGCGCCGTCGGCATGGACGCGGTGGTCGGCAAGCCGTTCGAGGCCGAGCTCCTGTGGAACACCGTGGCCCAGCTGGTGGCGGGCGAAGGGGAGGCGGAGCACTTTCCCTCCCCTTCATGGGACAGGCAGCGAAGCGGCCAGGGTGGGAAAGCGAGGCCAAAAACAGCGCTCGGAGCTTGATCGCGACTTCCCCACCCTGCTCGCCTGTGGCGAGCTGTCCCTGCAGCCCCATGAAGGGGAGGGAAACATGATCGTCAGCGCCGGGCTGGTGGTGTGGCGCCGTGGCGCGGAGGGGCCCGAGCTGCTGCTCGCCCATCCGGGCGGCCCGTACTGGCGTGGCAAGGACGCCGCCGGCTGGTCGATCCCGAAGGGGCTGGCCGAGCCGGGCGAGGACCTGCTGGCGGCCGCGCGGCGGGAGTTCGCGGAGGAGCTGGGCGTGGCGGTCGAGGGCGCGTTCGCGCCGCTGACGCCCTGCCGCCAGCCTGGCGGCAAGACGGTGCATGCCTGGCTGGTGGAGGCCGAGGTCGACCTTTCGGAGCTGCGCAGCAACCTCTTCGAGCTGGAGTGGCCGCCGCGGTCCGGCCGTGTGCAGGCCTTCCCCGAAGTCGACCAGGCGGCCTATTTTCCGGCCCCCGCCGCGCTCGAGAAGGTTCACAAGGGCCAGCGCCCGATCCTGGCGGAGGCGTTGGCGCAGATCGCCGCTCACCCCGGCTGAGGCAGGAGCCGCTCGTAGGTGCGGCGGATCGCCGTGTAGCACTCGCAGGCGAGGGTCTCGAGCCCCGGGCGGTCGACGATGTCCACCACGCCGCGGCGGTAGCGGATCACGCCCTTCTGCTGCAGGCTGCGGGCGACGGCGGTGACGGTGGTGCGCTGCACGCCCAGCATGTCGGCCAGGAATTCCTGGGTGAGCGCGATCGTGTCGCTGGAGATGCGGTCGTGGCAGGCCAGCAGCCAGCGGCAGAACCGCGCTTCCACGGAATGCAGCGCATTGCAGCCCACCGACTGCAGGGCGTGGCCGAACAGCGCCTCGCCGTGGCGCTCGACCAGCTCGCGCAGGGGCGCGCTCCTCTTCCAGATGTCGTGCAGCGCCGCGGCGCCGATGCGGCTCGCCCTGACCGGCGTCTGGACGATCGCCCGCGACAGCGACCAGCGCGGGGTGACCGCGGCCTGCAGGCCCAGCGCGCCCTCGCGGCCGATGGTGGCGCTCTCGATCGCCGCGCCGCTCTCCATCAGGGTCATCAGCGAGATGACGCCGTCGTGGGGGAAATAGACTGTGTCCATCCGGTCGCCCGGATCATAGAGAAGGCGGCCGCGCTCCAGCTCCACGGTCGCCAGATGCGGCGCCAGCAGAGCGTAGTCGGCGGCGGGCAAGGACACGAGCAGACGGTTTTGCAACGCGAGTAGGAACCTTTGCATCGGACGTCGTGAACGTCGCCGTACGACTCGGGTTTCAAGTTATCGAGGCGATCGCGCAAAAACTGTCGAGAACTCGACATTGATCGCGGAATAAAGGCCAAAACCCCTGACATTCACATGAGGACTTCGCCTGCGCCTGCTCGTCGCGAAACCACGGGCCGCCGCGCTCGGAGAGCCGTTGCCCTTCCTCTGCATGCAGAACACGCGCGATTTGGGCTGGTTCCGGCCCTCCTGGAGCGCGGGGTCTTCGACTCAGCTCAGCCAGGGACGCGGATAGCGCCAGCCGAGCTCGCGGACTTCGCCCGGTTTCAGGCCTAGCGCGGCCATGCGCGGGCGGGTCAGCGGCTTCAGAGCCTCCACCGGCTCGGCCCCGGCGACCGGACTGGCGGCCACCTCGCCGGCGCCCAAGGCCCAGTCGAGCGCCGTCCACTCCGCCTTGGCGCGGTCCGGCCAGCCCACGGCGTAATCGTGGCGCTGCACCGCCTCGCCGGGCGGGGCAAGCATCACCCCGATGACCCAGCCGGTGGGCGCCGTCCTGGCCTCGATCTCGTCCATCGCCGTGCTCTATCCGACCGTGGGGGAGGCGAGAAGCGGCGTCACCGCAGCTGAAGCCATCAACCTGACTGTCGCACGCGAGTTTATTGCCCATGCGCGGCCTCTGCGCCGTTTACAGCAGGCGGCCCTAGCCGTAGGGGGCGCAACCTGAGCGCTGGGCGAGGTGATACGGATGCTGAGATCGACGCCGGCAGCGCGAGGCGCCGCCCCCGGCCGGCCTCTGTCACGGCTCATGCGACCATTGATGTCGCGGCGCGACGGCTGCAACCTGCGTAGAGGGTTGTGAGGGCGCGCGCCATGCAAATCGACGCCCACCGGCTGGCCGGCTGATGCACAAGCCCGGACAGATCGCCGCCGAGCCGGATCGGGAGCCGCGCGGCCAGTCCGCGGCCCTGCCGTGGCGGCGCACGCCCGGAGGGGGGGTCGAGGTGCTGCTGATCACCTCCCGCGAGACCCGGCGCTGGGTGGTGCCCAAGGGCTGGCCGATCAAGGGCCTGAAGTCGCCGCAGACCGCCGCGCGCGAGGCCTTCGAGGAGGCCGGGGTCGAGGGCGAGGTCGGGCGCAAGAAGATCGGCGTCTTCCATTACGACAAGCGCCTGCGCAGCGGCCGGGTGCAGAAGGTGCGCGTGTCCGTCTACCCGCTGAAAATCGGGACCGAGCGCGTGGCCTGGCCCGAGGCGCAGGAGCGCGAGAGGCTCTGGATCGCGCCCGCGGAGGCGGCCGCGCTCGTGCAGGAGCCCGAGTTGGCCGCGCTGCTGCGGGCCTTCGCGCCGGAGCTGGGCTAACCCTGTCAGCGGCCTTGCGGCGGACGCGGCGCGGGCGGGCTGCGCTTGACCTCGGCGCGGACCACGGTCCGGCGGAGGCGCGCGACCAAACGCTGCAGCTTGTCGTCGGATTCACTCATGGGAGCTTGAATGGGCGCGGCGGCGCTCAGATCCCGCTCAGGACTCCGCGGCGGCGCCTTGCCCAGCCTTGCCCTTGGCGACGGGGCCACAAGCCAGCTCCTCGCCTTCCTCCAGGGCGTCCAGCACCATGGCCAGCCGGGGCGGCACCGGTTTTATCTCGACGCTGCGGTAAAGGCTGCGCAGCTGGCTCTCCAGCGCGGCGGCGCGCCGAGTCCGGGCGGCGGCGCGCGCCCGGGACCAGATCACCACCCCCGCTCCCGCGGCGAGCGGCCATAACAATGCGCTGGCGATGGTGGCGACCTGCAGCGGCGAAGCGATCGCGCTCATGGCGGCCTTCTTCTGCAAACCCCGTCCGAGCCCATAGCAAAGCCTAAGGTTGTTATCTTGGCAACGCCAAATCAGGTGAGGCCCTCTACTAAAGACGACCGGACCCGGAGCTGCGACGACATCCTACTGCGGCGTCGACGACTCGTCCGGCAGGGCGAGACTGTGCTCCCAGATGACCTGGGCCATGCCGCGAAGCGTGCGGCTGGCGGTGTTGAGCGCGGTTCCGCCCACCAGGCTCACGCCCTGACCAGCGAGGCGGTCGAACTCCTCGGCGATGGCCGAGAGCCGCTGATGGATTTCCAGGTCGCTGACGGGAGGCATGGCGCGTGTCCATAGCCGGATTCGGGGCCCGGCGGCCTCCCGCCTGTCACGGAACGGTGTTACCGTCCGGCTCGGAACAAGAGCTTGGGAGGCGACGAAAATGGAAGAGCCGGTCGAGCTTCGCCCGGATCCGATCCTCGTCGAGCATGAGCGGACCTACGAAACGTTCAACGTCCTGATCCGCTGGTGCATGGTCGCGCTGGGAAGCTTCATCCTCATGCTGACGCTGTGGTTCGCCACGGACGCCGGCTTCTTCGTCGCCATGATCACCGGGATCGTGGTGTTCGCGGTCGGCTACGAGCTGCTGGTCCGCCGCCAGGAGCGCGGGCCGCCCGAGCCCGAGGCGTCGGAACGCTGACCGGCCAGGCCGCGCCGGCCCGGGGATTGGCGGCGGCGCGGCGCTTGGGCGCGGCTGCTCGAGCTTTGCGCGAGCGGCCGGCGAAATCGGCTATAAGCGGGCTCCTTGCCCTGGGAGAGGCCCCCGCCCCCATGCCGTTCTGGAGAGACCTGAAGCCCGCGCTCCATGCCGCGGCGCCGTGGACGGCGGCGCTGCTGACGCTGGCGGCAGGGGTGATGCTGCTGGCCTCGGGCGCCACGCCCTCTGAGCCCTACCGCTTCATGCGCCTGCTGGAGGTCACGCCGGTCCTGCTGATCGAGGTCAGCCACTTCGCCTCGAGCGTGGGGGGGATGGCGCTGGTGCTGCTGGCCTTCGGTCTGCGCGCGCGGCTGGACGCGGCCTGGGCGGCGACCATGGCGGCGCTGCTGCTGGCGGCGCCGCTCGCCCTGCTGAAGGGCTTCAACTGGGAAGAGGCGGCGGCGCTGGTGGCGCTGGCGGTCCTGCTGGCGCCGTTCCGCAGCGCCTTTCCGCGCAGCGCGCGGCTGACGCGCATGGAGATCACCCCCGGTTGGCTGCTCTCGGCCGCCTGCGCGGTGGTGGGCGCCGGCCTCCTCGGCCTCTGGTCGTTCCAGCACGCCGACTACGCCGACCAGGCCTGGTGGAAGGTGATGGCCGACGCCGACGCCGAGCGCGCGATCCGCGCCTGGGCCGGCTCGGCGCTGGCGCTGTTCGTGTTCGGGCTCTGGCGGCTGTTCGTCTCGGCCGCTGCTCCGCCGGTGGTCGGAGAGGCGGATCCCAAGTTCGCCCGCGTGCGCGCGATCCTGGCCAAGGCGGAGGCCGCGGAGCCGGGCTCCAACCTGGCGCTGCTGGGCGACAAGCGCTTTCTGTTTTCGAACTCGGGAGAGAGCTTCCTGATGTTCGGCGTGCGCGGCCGCAGCTGGATCGCGCTGGGCGGGCCGGTGGGGCGACGGGACGAGCGGCTGGAGCTGCTCTGGCGCTTCCGCGAGCTGGCCGACAGCCATGCCGCGCGCCCGGGGCTCTATGGGCTGACCATCGACGACCTGCCCGACATCGTCGAGCTCGGCTTCTCGATCCAGAAGGTGGGCGAGTCCGCCGCCGTGCCGCTGGAGACCTTTTCCATCGAGGGCCGCCGGCGCGGCAACCTGCGCCGGGCCTGGCGCAAGGCCGCAGAAGAGGGGGCCACCTTCGAGATCCTGCAGGGCGAGGGCCTGGCGCGCGTGCTGTCGGAGCTGCAGACAATCTCCGACCAGTGGCTCGCCCACCATGCGGGCGGCGAGAAGGCCTTCTCCATGGGCGCGTTCCGGACGAGCTATGTGGCCGAGTTCCCGGTGGCGGTGGCGCGCAACCATGGCCGGCCGGTGGCCTTCGCCAACATCTGGACCACCGCGGCGCGCAGCGCCTTCTCCATGGACCTGATGCGCTACGCCGACGACGCGCCGAAGAACATCATGGACTATCTGTTCGTCGAGCTGATCGCCTGGGGCCGGGCGCAGGGCTACGAGGCGTTCGAGTTCGGCATGGCGCCGCTGGCGGGGCTGGAGGATCGGCCGCTCGCGCCGATCATGTCGCGGGTCGGCAAGCTGCTCTTCGAGCGTGGCGAGGAGATTTACAACTTCCAGGGCGTGCGCCGGTACAAGGACAAGTACGACCCGGTCTGGCAAAGCCGCTACATCGCCGCCCCGCACAAGTGGACCATCCCGATCCTGCTGGCCGACGTCGGCCTGTTGTCGTCGGGCGGAGTGGCGGGCCTCGCCAAGCGTCCGAAGCGCGAGGAGGGGCGGCGAGAGGAGGCGAAGCCGAAGGCGGGCTCAGCCGGTCTGCAGCCCGAGGAGGTTCAGCAGGTGGGCCGCCAGGAACACGGCGCCCACGGCTGAGACCGCCATCAGCAGGCGCCAGGGCGCGAGCCTCGGACCGCGCCGCGGATCGGGCGGCCGCGCGCCGCGCCAGCCGCAGAACAGCGCCAGCGCGACGAACGCCGCGATGAACTCGACGGTGAGCGCGATACCCATCTGCGACGGGTTACCGCAGGCTGGCCTCCAGGCGAAGCCGCGGCCTCTGTCAGTCGCCGGAACATCCACAGTACAGAGGCTTGCGGCGCCAAATGTAGTGTGCGGCCCGCGTTTACACCCCCAAGGATCGGTGAGTAGCCTCGAAGTGCAGGGGAGATCGATTCGATGACGGCGGGGGCGCCCTGGAGCGTTAAGGGGATCGACCCAAAGGCTCGTGAGGTCGCGAAGGGCCATGCCCGGCGTTCCGGAATGACGCTCGGCGAGTGGCTGAACCGCGTCATCCTGGACGACGACGGCGGCGAGGGTTCCGAGGCGGAGTCCGAGTCCTATGCGGCGCCGGACATCGGCCGCGCCTTCGTCGAGGCGCAGCGGCCGCGTCTGGTGGGCGAGACGGCGTCGCCGCACCCCGCGGACCTCGCCCGCATCACCCACGCCCTGGACCGGCTGACCGACCGGATCGAGGCCTCGGAGACCCGCACGGGCCTGGCCATCTCCGGCGTCGAGCATTCGGTCCGCCAAGCCCTGGCGCGCATCGAGGCGGCGGAGCGCGAGAACCTGGCCGTCGCCTCCCGCTTCGAAGGCGCGGTCGAGCGGGTGAACGGCGAGCAGGTCCGGCTCGCCGAGCGGCTGCGGCGCTTCGAGACCGAGGCGGCGGGCCCGCGCTCCACGGAGGCGCTCAGGGCCATCGAGCAGTCGGTCAGCCGCATGGCCGGCCAGGTCTACGAGACCGACGCCCGCGCCCGCGAGGGCCTAGCGGCGCTGGAAGCGCGCCTGGCGCGCGCCGAGGCGGCGGGGGCCGATCCCGCGGGGCTGATGGACGAGGTGCTGCAGCGGCTCGGCGAGCGGCTGGCGCGGGCCGAGGGTCAGACCGCCGAGGCCCTGCTGGCGTTGCGCGGCGCGCTCTCCGACCTCGATGGACGGCTGGGCCGGATCGAGGGCGGACGCAATGCCGAGACCCAGCGCTTCGAGTCGCTGGCGCAGATGCTCACCGAGCAGGTGGACGCCGCGCGCGCCCAGCTCAGCGCCCGGCTGCAGACGGTGGACGCCGGCCGCGTCGACGCCCGCTTCGCCGAGCTCGCCGCCGAGGTGAAGGCCGCCGAGCAGCGCTCCGCCCAGGCGGTGCAGAAGATGGGCCGCGAGGTGCTCTCGATCGCCGAGGCGGTGGACCGCCAGGTGCGCGGCGCCGAGGAGCGCAGCGCCGCCGCCATCGCCCACGTGGGCGGCGAGATGGCGCGGGTGGCCGGCGCGATGGAGGCCCGGCTGGGCCAGGTCGAGCATACGCAGGCCGAGGCGCTGGACCGGCTGAGCGCCGAGCTCGGCCGCATCACCGACCGGCTGAGCGAGCGGCTGCTGGTCGCCGAGCGGCGCGCCGCCGAGGCCATCGACGACGTGGGTGAGCAGGTGGGCCGCGTCTCCGAGCGCATGGCCCAGAGCCAGGAACGCGCCGCCCTGGACCTGGCCGAGAAGATCCGCGAAAGCGAGGAGCGCACGGCCCGCCTCCTGGAGGAGACCCGCGAACGGCTGGAGCATCGGCTCAGCGAAAGCCCGCTCGCCGCCGCCGATCCGCCGCCGCCGCCAGCCGTGGCCTTCGGGCCGGAGCTGTTCTCCCGCGCCGAGGCGACGGAGGAAGAGGCCGCGTTCGAGGCCGAGACGCCGCGCGCCGCGCCGAGCGAGGACCCGGACGCCTACGATCTCGACCTGACCGAGCCCGCGCCATCGCCCTATGCGCGTTTCACGACGCACGACCTCGAGGCCGAGGGACGGTTCACGCCAGCGCCCGAGCCCGAGGAGGACCTGTTCGGCCTCGACCAGCCGGAGCCGCCGCCGGAGGCGGAGGTGGGCTCGTCGCTCTCGACCCGCGAGGTCATCGAGCAGGCCCGGGCCGCGGCGCGCGCCGCCCTGCCGGGCGAGACCCCCGACCGGCTCAATGTCCGTAGCAAGGCCAGCTGGCGCGCCTCCGGCGGGCTGTTCGGCCTCGGCCAGAAGCGCGCGGCCGGCTCGACCCTGCAGACCGCCATCCTGGTGGCGGGCGGCGCGGCCTTCCTGAGCGTCGGCGCGGCGGGGGTGGTGCTGATGCAGGGTCCGCCGAAGCCGCCGGCGACCGAAGTCGCCGCGATGGACGAGGCCCAGGCGCCCCGCGCGGCCGTGGCGCTCGCGCCCCAGGCGATCGGACCGCTCACGGCCCAGCCGGAAGACGACCCCCAATCGTCGCCGCGCCCGCCGGCCCAGCTGGCCGACGCCTTGGTCACCGCCTACGCCGCCGCCGTGAAGGGGGTGGAGGCGGGCGAGCCCGGCGCGCTGGCCAAGCTGAAGGCCATCGCCGAGGCAGGCCACCCGCCCGCGCAGTTCTACCTGGGCAAGCTCTACGAGTCCGGCGAACACGGGGTGAAGCAGAACCTGGCGGAGGCCCGGCGCTGGACCGAGCGCGCGGCCCAGGGCGGCGATCCCGCGGCGATGCACAACCTCGCCCTCTACGCCTTCCGCGGTGAGGGCGGCTCGCAGGACCTGATGGCGGCTGCCCGCTGGTTCCGGGCCGCCGCGGAACAGGGCGTCGTGGATTCCCAGTACAACCTGGGGCTCCTCTACCAGTCCGGCAGCGGCGTCGATCGCGATCCGGTGCAGGCCTACGCCTGGTTCGCCATCGCCGCGGCCGGCGGCGACCCGCAGGCCCGCGCCAACGCCCGGGAGCTCGCCTCGCGGCTCTCCGACCAGCAGCGCGCGAGCGCCGAACAGACCATCAGCGCCTTCACCCGCCGCGCGGCCCAGGCCCGCGCCGCGGGCGCGGCGGTCTCCGCCGGCGGGTGATTGCGGCGATCTGCCGCAGTCCGGCGCTTGGGCTCCTGGCCCGGACCGTCTAGCTTGCCGCTCGATTGGGCAGGGGGGGACTGAGTTGGTGACCGACGATGGGGCCGCCGCCGTCCCGAAAGCGCGCGAATCCGCGCCGCTGCCGCTCTGGATCATGGCGGTCACGGCGCTCGCGCCGTTTCCGCTCTCGGCCGGGATCTACGGCTACGGCCCGCCGGCGGCGGCGCGCGAGGCGGTCACCATGCTGCTCACCTGGTCGGCGGTGGTGCTGTCCTTCCTGGCGGGCGTCCGCTGGGGCCTGGAGAGCAACCGGCGCAGCCCGCGGGTCGGCCGGCTGGCGGGATCGCTGATGTTCGCGGTGATCGCCTGGGCGCTGCTGCTGGCGCGCTGGCGCCTGCAGCTGACCTGGACGCTGACGGCCTATCTCGCGGCCTTCATGCTGCAGTGGCTCTCCGACCACGTGGCGCCCAACACCGCGGCGCGTTTCCCGAGGCTCTCCACGGCCGTCACGGTCGCCGCCTGCGTTTCGCTGGCGGTGGCGCTGGACCAAGCGATCCGGAGCTGAGAATAGGGTAGGAAACCACGAAATACACGAACGACAAGTCGTGGTTCCTTCCTTTCTACTCAATCCCCCGCCAGGGACCGCCAGCCGATGGCGTGGACGCGGCCGCGGCCGAGGGCGCCGGCGAGAGGGGGCTGGGCGAACAGGCCTGCGAAGGCCGGGTCGCGGAGGTTGAGCCCGCCGGCGTAGGCGCCGAACGCGGGCAGCACCAGGCGTTGCGCGTCGGTGGCGAAACAGCGGCGGCGCACGCCGCCGCGGGCCGTGCGCACCTTCGCGGCGGGATGCAGGTGGCCGGCGACCTCGCCCGCCTGCGGACCCGGGCGCGGCTCGTGGCGCAAGGTCAGGCCTGCAAGGGCGAGCTCGGCGGCGCGTTCCCCCGGCAGATTTCGTGGCCCCGCGGCGTCGTGGTTGCCCACCACCCAGACGAGGAGGCGGCCCACCGCCAGGGCTGCCAGGCGGGCGGCGTCCTCGGCGCTCAGCCGGTCTTCGGAGCCGCGGTCGTGGAAGCTGTCGCCGAGCAGAACGAGGACGCGGGGGGAAAGCGCCGCCACCTCCGCCTCCAGGCGGGTCAGCGTCTCGCGGGTGTCGTAGGGTGGCAGCATCTGGCCGCGCCGGGCATAGGCGGAGCCCTTTTCCAGGTGCAGGTCGGCCGCCACCAGACAGGCCCCCTCGGCGAGCCAGAGCGCACCGGACGGCCGGAGCCTCGCCTCGGCGCCGGCCAGCGGCAGGGCCAGCGAGCCGCAGGGCGCGACCGCGAAATCGTAGGCGAAGGGGGCGGAAAGCGCGTTCACGTCGTCAAGGCCTCCGCGATCAGCTCGTCCTCCGCTTCGGCCAGAATCATCTCGCCCGCCTGGCCCGGCGAACGTTCCTTGCCGATTTCCAGCAGGATCGGCACCGAGAACGGCGACAGGTGATCGAGCGGCGCGTGCCGGATGCGGCCGCGGATCCGCGCCAGCATCTGCGCCAGGCGCGCCACGTCGATGAGGCCGGTCGCCGCATCCGCGCGGGCGCAGCGCAGCAGGAGATGGTCGGGCTCGTGACGGCGCAGGACGTCATAGATCAGGTCGGTGGAGAAGGTGATCTGGCGCCCGCTCTTCTGCTGCTCGCCGGGGAAACGGCGCTCGATCAGGCCGGCGATGATCGCGCAGCCTTTGAAGGCCCGCTTCATCATGAAGCTCTCCGCCA
This sequence comes from uncultured Phenylobacterium sp., assembly GCA_966434565.1. Taxonomy (GTDB): domain Bacteria; phylum Pseudomonadota; class Alphaproteobacteria; order Caulobacterales; family Caulobacteraceae; genus Phenylobacterium. The sequence goes on along the minus strand of CBJNAS010000008.1, from coordinate 638 downwards.
GCCAGGCCTCCAGGTCGTCGCCCAGCATGTCCTCGGCGAACAGCGCGTCGAAGTCGAGGCCGTCGAGCGGCTTCAGCGCCCAGACCGCCAGCGCATAGTCGTTGCAGACGAAGCCGAGCGGGCCCGCGCCGGCGCGCTCCAGCCGTCGCGTCAGCAGCATGGCGAGCGTGGTGTGGGCGAGGCGGCCTTCGAAGGGGTAGCAGACCAGGAAGTTGCGCTTCCCCTTGGGGAAGGTCTCCAGCAGCATCTCGTCCTCGCGCACGATACGCGAGCGCGCCTTCTGCATCTCCAGCCATTCGCGGACGTCGGCGGGCAGCACCGTCCAGTGGCGCTCGTCGAACATCAGCTGGCGCACGCGCCGGGCGAGGAAGGTCGAGAGGGCGAACTTCGAGCCGCCCCAGGAGGGCATCTTCGGGTCGGCGTCCTTGGCGGGGGTCACCAGCACGTCGAGGTTTGTGACGCCCGCGAGCCGCCAGACCTGACCGGCGAAGACGAAGGTGTCGCCGGGGTCGAGCATCTCCAGCATGCCCTCCTCGACCTCGCCGATCTTGCGGCCGGGAACGCCCCGCCTGCCGGCGAGGCGCACCGCGAGCATCGCCGGCGAGACGATGGCGCCGACGTTGAGCCGGTGGCGCTGG
>CBJNAS010000007.1:0-27150 GCA_966434565.1 uncultured Phenylobacterium sp. | reverse complement strand
TGTCGCCCATCGCGGCCACCTCGAGGTCCATGGCCTTGAGGCGGGTGACGAGCCGCGACCCGGTGTACGACGCGTCTCCCCCGGTCAGGACATCGGCGAGCACCGCCGCCTGCTCCCATCCGGGCGCGACCAGGCCGTAGACCTCTCCCCTGTGCTGCGAGCACTCACCGATCGCGTAGACGTGCGGGTCGTCGGTGCGCAGCTCGTCGTCGACCACGATCCCGCGCTCGATCGCCAGACCCGCCTCGCGAGCAAGCGCGACGTTGGGGCGCACCCCACACGCCAGCACCACGAGGTCCCCGGGCACCAGCCGCCCGTCGGCAAGCCCGACCCCGGAGACGCTCTTGCCGGCCAGGAGCACCTTGTTGGCGAACGAACCCAGGTGTACCCCGACCCCGAGCGCCTCGATCGACCGCCGGAGGACCCAGCCTCCCGGCGAGTCGAGCTGCAGGTCCATCAAGTGGCCCATGCCGTGCACGACGTCGACCGGTAAGGACTTCCAGTTGACCGCCGCTCCCGTAATGTCGATGCCGCCGACAAAGGCGTAGGTGCCGTCCACGACCAGCTCTACCGGGGCGTCACGGCCCTCGGCGAGCCGGCGCCCGAAGTGCGGCGGGATAGAGAGGATCGCCCGGGCGTCTCCTTTCATCAGGGCGTGCTCGGCGGCCCGCTCATTCTCCGGCGCGCCGGCGAGCTGGAAGTAGCTAGTGTTGAGGAACTGGTCCGCCAGAGCCCGGCTGGCGGCGCTCTTGTCATGATCGACGATGATCAGCGGCGCATTCTTCACGTCGAAGGAGAGCGCCACGCCGAACAGGAACAGCATGACGAGCGGCATGCAGAGCGCGATCCACACCGTGATCGGGTCGCGGGCGATCTCCAGCACCTCCTTATGGGAAAAGGCGAGCATGCGGCGGAGCTTCATGCCGCCCTCGCTTCCCCGCGCTCGCGGGCGATGAAGCCGAGAAAGACATCCTCGACGCGCGCCTCGGAGAGACCGAGCTCGGTCTTCAGCACCTGCAGGGTCCCGAGCGCGATCATCCGGCCGTCCATCATGAGGCCCAGCCGGTCGCAGTAGGTGGCCTCCTCGAGGTAGTGGGTGGAGACGATCACCGCGACGCCTTCGGCGGCCAGCGCCGAGATCAGTCGCCAGAACCGGAACCGCGACAACGGGTCGACGCCCGAGGTGGGCCCGTCCAGGAACAGCACTTTCGGCCGGTGGACGATCGCGCAGGCGAGCGCCAGGCGCTGGCGCACCGCGCTGGAGAGGTCCCGGACCAGGTGATCCTCGTCGAGAAACAGGCCCGCACGTCCACAGGCTGAATTGATCCGCGCATTTCGTTCGTGGGCCGCCACCCCATACGAGCGCGCGAAGAAGGCGAGGTTCTCCAGCGCGGTCAGGTCGGTGAACAGCGAGAACCTCTGTGAGACGTAGCCGATGTTGGCCCGGACTTGGTCGCTCTCGCGGGCGACGTCGAAGCCCGCCACCTTGGCCCGTCCCTCGGAGGGCGCGAGCAGGCCGCAGAGCATGCGGATCAGAGTCGTCTTCCCGGCCCCGTTCGGCCCGAGCAGGCCCAGCACCTCTCCGGCCTTGATCTGCACGGTCACGTCGTCGACCGCCACGAAGTCGCCGAAGCGACGCGTGACGTGCTCGGCCTCCACCAGGGTCGCGTCACTGGCCGTGCGCTCAGGCGCGGCGAGCCGGATCGGTGAGGCTGCGTCAGCGGAGGCGATGGTGAAGACGTCCTCCATGGTGGGCTCGACGGCTTCGAGCTCACGACAGCAGAGGCCGAGTTCGGGCGCCTGGCCGGCGGTGCGCAGCTGGACGCGCACCTCATCGCCGGAGCGGCGCTGGAAGCTCAGCACGTCGGGCGATCGCACCAGGGCGGCTTCGGCCGCCTCCGGCCTGTCGGTGCGGATGCTGTAGACATGGGCGCGGGCGGTCTCGCGCAGCTCGGCTGGCGTTCCCAGCGCCAGCGGCCGGCCCTCACGCAGCATGAGCACCCGGTCGCTGGCGTCCGCCTCGTCCATGTAGGACGTCGCGAAGACGATTGAACGACCATCCGCTCGCGCGCGATCGAGGATGCGCCACAGCTCTCGACGCGAGAGCGGATCCACCCCCAGGCTGGGCTCGTCGAGGATCAGCAGCGGCGGCTCGTGGATCAGGTTTGCGCAGAGCGCCAGCTTTTTGCGCATGCCGCCCGAGAGCGCGCCCTCGCGGCGGTCCTGGAATCGTTCGAGCCCGGCCATCGCGACCAGCTGCGCCTTACGCGCAGCGAATGCACTTCTCGGCACGTCGCGGATGGCGGCGGCGAAGGCGATGTTCTCGGCGACCGTGAGCCGGTCGTAGAGGGAGAACCCCTGAGACATATAGCCGACCTGGGCTTGCACGTGGCCCGGCCGCTTGCCCACGTCCTCGCCGAGCACCCGGCAAGCGCCGAAGCTCGGGCGCACGAGAGCGGCGAGCATCTGCAGCAGGGTGGTCTTCCCGGCGCCGTCCGGGCCCACCACGCCGAAAACCTCGCCGGGCTTCACCTCGAGGCTCACGTCCTGCAGGACCGTGCGCCCGCGGTATCTGCGGCCTAGCCCGTCTGCGGCGATGACGGGCGTCGCCATGGCCCTACTCCGGCGCTTTCAGCGCTGGCGGCCACCCGGCCTTGCCGTTCCACAGCACCCAGCTATCGGCCGGCATCCCGGGCTTGAGCAGGCCCTCGGGATTGGGGGCTTCGAGCGTTACGCCGTAAACCGTGCGGCTGCGCTCGTCGGCCATGTGCACGTCGCGCGGCGTAAACTGCGCCTGGGCGTCCACCCGCGCGACCCGGGCGGGGAAGTCGCGGGCCCCGAAGGCGTCCACATGGATCCGCGCGGGCGCGCCCAGCCGGACCTTTCCGAGGTCCTTCTCCGGGATGAACACCTTGAGCTTGACCCTTTGTAGATCGGCGAGGACAGCGACCGACTGGCCGGCGGCGACGACCTCGCCCGGCTCCGCGAGCCGCTCGAGCACCGCCCCGGAAAGTGGCGCCACGATGCGGGTCTTGTCGATCTGCGACTGCGCGAGCGCCGCCGACTTGGCAGCAACCAGCGCCTGGGCGTCGGCCTGGGCCCGCTGCTGCTGCAGGACGCTGACCTGGTCGGTCGACGCGGCGTAGGCGTTGCGCGCCAAGTCCAGTGTCTGGGCGGAGATGACACCCGCCTGGCTCATCGCCTCGTTCCGACCGAGGTCGATCTTCGCCGTCATCGCATGGTGCCTGGCTAGACCGATCTGCGCGTCGATCTGTGCCGCCGCGCGCACCGCCGCGACCCGCTGCGCGTCCGCCCGCTCCGCCTGGAGTTGATAATCCGAGGCGTCGATCCGGGCGAGGAGATCACCGGCGTGCAGCGACTGGCCTTCGACAGCGCGGAGCTCGAGGAGCCGACCGCCAACTTCGGGCGCCACCCGCACCTCGTCCGCTTCGATGCGGCCGCTGGCATAGATCACCTGTTCGGGCAGCGGCTTGGGCCGCATCACCCAGAACGCGTAGCCCGACCCGGCCGCAAGGGCGATCAGTCCCAGGGCCACGAAGACGACCATGGATCTGGCCGGCGATTTCACGCGGGACTCCTGACGGCCGCTCGACTGCTATTGAGTGGCTCTCGCAGGGGTCCCGCGCCTTGTGCTGGATCAATCCGCGGACAGGAGCCTCACTTGGGCGGCGCGCGTCGTTTGGCCTAGGTATTGCGGCGGCGGGTCTTGGTCCCCAGGCCAACGGCCTTCGCGACTTCGCTTCGCTGCTGGGAGTATGCCGGCGCGGTAAGTGGATAGTCGGCTGGCAATCCAAATCGCGCCCGGTACTCGGCCGCCGTCAGCCCGTGGGCGTTCAGGTGGCGCTTCAGCATCTTGTAGGTTCTGCCGTCGATAAACGAGACGAGTCCATCGGAACGAATGGAGCGTCGAATAGCGGCCGGGCTCGCCTTCTCCACAGGCTGCTGTTCAGCCGGCGCCTCGCCCAAGGTCGTGAGCGCCCCATGGACGCTTCTGATCAGGCCCTCGATCTCAGAGACCGCCAGCCTGTTTCGGGAGACGTAGGCCGCGACGATCTCGGCGGTCAGATTGGTGGTCAATGCTGCTCTCCTATGACCCCCGAACGGCTGCTTACTAAGTGGTTCGGCAGCTAATCAAGACTTGATCTGACCAGCTGTGAAACTACGGGCCTACGACTGTTTACGGGTCGACACGACGACCCGCTGAACCTCCACCCCAGCGACCTCGGCCGCATAGCGGATGTGGCCCAGGAAATCGCGCCGCAGCCGATCGGCGGCCACGCCATTCGGGGTCGACAGCTGCAGCACCCCCTCGCGGAGACCGTGGAAGCCCAGCCGGGCGAACCAGCTCCCATAGGGCCCCGTGGGCACGCGACGACGGAGCTCGGCGTCGATGCGCCGCCAAGTCGGATCGTCCGCCCCGGGCGCGTCCATGAGTTTCGGCGCGGATGGCGCTGGGGGAGGGGCCACACCCTTCGCGCGGAGGATCCGCGCGAAGTTCAGGCGCAGGTCCGGCGCGCCCGCGGCGTCATATGAGGCCATCTTGCCGAAGTATTTGCAGGGGTTTCGGACGTCCTGGTCCTCGATGGCGATGGCCAGCATCGCGATCGCGCGCAAACCGTGGCGCTTCACCGCCCAGCGGAAGGTTTGGTCGTTGTTGCGCTCGGGCTCGGGCAAGAGGTCCGGGATGGCTGCGGCGATTCTGGCGATGTCCGCCGGCGAAGCGTGCAGCGGCTCCGTGAGCGTCGAGGCGTCGACCAGCGCGGCCAGCCTTGGCGAGGCCTCGAAGGCGGCGAGAAGTTCCTGGCGCACCATTTCCGTCAGCGACGACGCTGCCGGACCGGCCGCGAAAATTCCGCTTGCTCCCTCCGGAGAGCAAATGGCGCTACCTGATCCGTTGGCGACGGCCTTGGGTCGAGTGGGCTCGGTGTGGCGGCGATGAGCGGCCGTCGGCCGCTCGCTTTTCAGTGGATTTCGCGCCGGAGGCGCGGCCGCTCTTCGTACAGAAGAACAATCGTTCTTATGAGACTGTTCTAGGCGCCGAGTTTCCGGCGCCGGGGCGCTGAATCCTCGCTCTGCGACGACGTGTTCGGCCAGGCGTTCGCGCGCTTCGCGGATCTCGGCGTCTACCGCCGCCGCGTTGGCTTCCAGCTCGGGCAAGCGAGCCGCGAGGGGGGCGAGGTCGAAGGCTTCGAGGTCCGCGGGCCGGTTCGCCCGGTTGTAGTCGCGAACCATGTAGCCGCGCGCTTCGAGCGCCTTGCGGTGGCTTCGCAGGGTGCTCTCACTGCAGCCGATCTCCGCGGCGATCCGGGCGGTGCTCGGCCAGACGCAGGCGATGTTGTTCTCGAGCTGCTCCTGGTTCAGCCGCCGCACGTAGTGAAGCAGCACCAGGCGCTGGATCGGGCGCAGGTCGCGGGCTCCGAGCATGACAGCGTCTTCGATCCGCCAGATCGTGACGCCGGGCTCCCAGCGCCAGCCGGCGGCGGCCTGGACGACCGCCTCGAAGTTGTCGGCGCGCTTGGCGAACCCGGGCCGCCAGGCGTCGATGGATGCAGCGGGGTGCATCGAGTCCCTCTGGTTAGGGACGAGGCCTGTCACGGTGCGAAATCGCCGGACTGCGGAGACAATAGGTCTCCTGCTCGGGCCTTGACGGCGAAAAGCTCGCCGCCTAGTTTTGAACCCGATCTTCAAGCCGCATCAGCAACGGCATCCGAGATTTCCGAAAGCCTCCAGCGCCAACTGGGGGCTTTCGCCGTTTTGGGGTCTCGTCGTTAGGTCACGTCAAATCCCTTGGTGTGGATCAAGGCCAGCTCAGCGGCATGATCGGCCCAGCCTCAGGTGAGTCTAGGCGCAGCCCAAATCGGCGATCCGCAGAGCCGAGACCGGCCATCGCGCGCGTCGAAATCAGGGTGTTCGCATGCTCGTCCCTTGGTTGGGACGGGCCCTTGACGGGCTCGGAATTCGGCTAGCGCCGGGCCGCACGAAATCGCTGGGGGCTTGACGGCGTTTGCGACGCCACCTAGCTTCATCCCCATCGAACGCCGCGCGCAGCAGCAAGTCGAATTTCCGAGAGCCTCCAGTTGCCGCTGGGGGCTTTCGCCGTTTTAGGGTCCGTCGTTAAGTCACGTTCAAGTCCTCAAGAATCGATCACAGGCCGCAAAGCGGCATATGATTCGGCAGGCTGGAGCCTCGGCTGAGTCTGGCGATTTCCAAAGCCAGCTGAGGACCTGAACTTCCTGGCGCGCGCGTTTCCGAGTCTTCGCCCGCGTGCGTGCGGAATGACGTCGCTCATTCGGCCGCCGCCCGCTCCGGAGCCGCGGCGCGAGCCCGTCTCCAGGCCTGAAAACCGCGGTCGGAGTCGATGAAGGTCGCCAGGATATGAGCTGCGAGCTGTTCGAGCTCGATCGGTCCGTTCTCGGCCGTGTAGGCCTCGCGGTAGTCAGCGAGATCGACCGCCGGCTTACCCTTCAGCCGGAGCCGCAACTCGAGGGTCTTCTCCTCGGCGTCGAACTTTGGGAGGGCGAGGGTGGACTTCGGTTTACGCGCCACTGGACAATCCTTCTTCGTCGAGTTTCAGGAAGCGCCGGACCGCTACGCAGGCGAAGTCCGCAAGCGCCAGGTTCAACTGCGCCAGCCAGGCGCGTAGGCGCTCCCAGCACGACACCGAGACGCGGATGCTGGCGCGCGTCTTGGGGGCGCCTCAGGGTTTGTTACACAGACGGCGCTAAGTTGGACAAATCATGAACGGGGTCGCTGGCATTCACGGGTTTTCCGATGAGCGGCAAAGCGGCCCAGTCCGCCAAAAGAGGTGTTCGGGCGCATAGGTCGGCGGCAAGCGTTGATGCAGTCCCGACTTCGTGCTGCGCCCTGATGCGCCTACTCCGTCCGAGAAATCCAGGTTAAGCCAGCGTCGCCGCAATCGAAGACGCGCCCCTGAACTTGGCGACGAGAAAATCGACAAACATCCTCACCCGATTGGGGATGAAACGCCCGCTCGGCAACAGCGCCTGCAATGGATAGGGGGCGGCTTCCCAGTCATCGAGAACTCGAACCAAGCGCCCGGCCTTCAGGTCCGCCTGCTGCTCAATCGGCGTCATCGACACGACGCCCACGCCGGCGACCGCCCATTGCCTGGCGAGGGAAGCATCGTCCGTGCTGCGATCGCCGTTCACGCGCACCTGAGCCGAATGACCGTCCTTTGAAAGCTTCCAGAGGCGGTGCGCCCGCCCACCCCGCCCGAACGAGAGGCAGTTGTGGCTCGCGAGATCCTGCGGCGTAGCCGGCCTGCCTCGGCGCTCCAGGTACGCGGGCGAAGCCGTCACGATGGGACGCTCCGCGATCAATGGCCGGGCGATCATCTGTGAATCGGTCAGATCGCCGTAGCGGATCGCAACGTCGACTTCGTCCCGCACCACATCCAACATGCGGTCGCCCACGCTGAGCGCCAGTTGCACGTCCGGATGCAGCGCCAGGAATTCATCGATCCAGGGCAACAACGTGGTTCGGGCGAGGTCCGAAGGCGCAGCCACGCGCAACGCCCCAACCAATCCGGCCCGATCCGCCGCCACCTGCGCCTCGCCCTCGGCGATGAGCTCCAGCGCCCTCGCCGCATAGTCGAGCAACATCTGTCCTTGCGCGGTGAGGCGCATAGCCCGTGTCGACCGTTCGAACAGGCGCGCCCCCAGCTGAGTTTCCAGCCGCTTCAGAGTGGCGCTCGCCGCCGCAGGCGTCACGCCCATGGCCGCCGACGCCCCGGTGAGGCTGCCCGTGCGGGCGGCATGCACCAGCACCTGCAAGTCGCCAATATTTTCAATTTTCATTTGAAGATGATGATGCCGATCTTGGCTTATCAAATCCATGGCGAAAATTTAAAAGCCATTCCAGCCATTCCACAGCGACTGTCAAGCAAGCAGGAGCGCCAGATGAAAGCCGTTGGTTACAAGATCCCTGGGCCGATCGACGCGGCGGCATCCCTCGTGGATATCGACCTCCCGGAGCCGTCGCCGACTGGACGCGACATCCTCGTCGAAGTGAAGGCGGTGTCGGTCAATCCCGTCGACTACAAGGTCCGGCGCAGCACACCGCCGAATGACGGCGATTCCTGGAAGGTGCTGGGCTGGGACGCGGCCGGCATCGTGCGCGCCGTGGGTCCGAGCGCTTCGCTGTTCCGGCCCGGCGACGAAGTGTTCTACGCCGGCTCGATCACTCGGCCGGGTACCAATGCCGAACTCCACCTGGTCGACGAGCGCATCGTCGGCAAAAAGCCGCAGTCGCTCGACTGGGCTGAAGCCGCCGCCCTGCCGCTGACGGCGCTGACCGCCTGGGAGGCGTTCTTCGACCGGCTCGATGTGACCAGGCCCGCCCCGGGCGCCGCGCCGGCGATCCTGATCATCGGCGGTGCGGGCGGCGTGGGGTCAGTCGCGATCCAGATCGCCCGGCAGCGCACCGACCTGACCGTGATTGCGACGGTGTCGCGACCCGAGACGCAGGACTGGGTCCGCGAGCTCGGCGCCCATCACGTCCTCGACCACAGCCAGCCACTGGCCCCGCAGGTCGAGGCGCTCGGCCTCGGTGCGCCCGCCTTCGTGTTCTCAACGACCCAGACCGCGGCGCATGTTCAGGACGTCGCCGAATTGATCGCGCCGCAGGGCCGCTTCGGCCTGATCGACGACCCGGCCGGGTTCGACATCATGCTCTTCAAGCGGAAAGCGGTCTCGATCCATCACGAGCTGATGTTTACCCGTCCGATCTACCAGACGCCGGACATGGGGGAACAGGGGCGGATCCTGAATGAGGTCAGCCGACTGGCCGATCAGGGCAAGCTGCGCACGACCCTCACCGAGCGGCTGTCGCCCATCAATGCCGCCAATCTCAAGCACGCGCATGCGCTGATCGAGAGCGGCAAGGCGCGAGGCAAGGTTGTCCTCGAAGGCTTCTGAGCAACCCATCGCTTCGACACTTCCCCACTTACCCGAAATCCACCAACGCCTGAATCCCGAACAGCATGGGCGTTCGCTTCCCGAAGAAAGGAAAAGTCATGAGCACCAAGTCCATCCCCACCGCGTCCATCAACCGCGAAGCCGCCGTCGCCCTGATCGACGCCGCGCTGGCCGCTGCCCGCGAAATCGGCATCGAGGCGGCCGTCGCCGTGACGGACGCCACAGGCCATCTTCGCGCGTTCGAGCGGACCGATGGCGCGCCGTTCCTGACCGCGTCCGTGGCGGTCGATAAGGCCTGGACCTCCGCCTCGTTCGGCTTCCCGACGCACGTCTGGAATGACTACGTCACAAATGATCCCAAGGTGGCGCCGCTCGCCCATCTGCCGCGCATGGTCGCGGTCGGCGGCGGCTATCCGATCATCGAGGACGGCAAGCTGATCGGCGGCATCGGCATCTCCGGCGGCACCTATCAGCAGGATCAGGACGCCGCCGTCATAGCGCTCCGCAAGCTGGGCTTCGAAGTCGCGGACGCTTGGTGAAGCGCCTCGTTCCGCAGGCCGCGGGCACCGTGCGCTTTGAAACGTCCAACGCCGCCGCAAGCGCCGCCGCTGTAACCGGCCGCGGCGCTCGCCGCAGAACTTGGATGATCTGAAACAATCGGCTGGCGCGCGGCAGGCTTGCTGACTCCTGCTGCCATGCTGATGGCAACAGGGCTGTGCCACATGCCTTCCTCAGGCCGACATGGCCCGCCGGACTGGGAGATGATGTCATGAAGTTCGCTTCAATCCGGTTGATTGCCGCTGATCTCGCTGCGGTCGAGACCTTTTACGAAACGATCACAAGGCAAACCGCGGAGTGGCTCGCGCCGGCTCTGTTGCAAGAAGTTGATTCGGGCCAAGTTTGGCGCTCAGAATTTCGCCGTCAGGCCGTATAGACACCGAAATTCCGTTCGATCAGGCGCACTTCACCCATGATGCCGCCGCCGTACTGCCAAAGCGCGGCTTGGCCCTTCCGGAGAGCGTGCATGACTTCGAACCCTTTCAGGGTCGCATAGGCGGTCTTCATCGACTTGAAGCCCAGCGTCGGCTTGATCAATCGCTTAAGTTTGCCGTGGTCGGCCTCGACCACATTGTTCAGGTATTTGACCTGCCGATGGATCGTATCCTGCGGACATTTGCCCTCGGCTTTGAGCGTGGCGATGGCCGGGCCATAGGTCGGGGACTTGTCGGTATTGATCTTCAAGGGTTTCTCCCAATCCTTCATTCCGTGCAGGGCCTTGCCCAGAAAGCGCTTGGCGGCTTTCGTGTTGCGTGTCGGCGACAGATAGAAATCGATCGTGTCGCCGCTTTGGAGCACGCCACGGGCGAGCCAGCGCTTGAAACGCTCGGCCGACCGCACCGCTACAACGAGAGGGTTTTCCTCACGCCGCCATGGCCTGAAATCTATGTCGGCGACGCAGAACGCCGGCACGGGTTCGAAGACGCCATCGCAGAGTACGAACGGCTTGAGCGGGCCTATCCCAGGCTCGGCTATCGCGTCATCGTGCTGCCCAAGGTGCCGGTGGAAGCGCGGGCCGATATCGTCCTCGCTGACCTCAAGGCGCGGAGCGGCCTCCACCCTTGTCCGTTGTGACGGAGCAGCTTAGAGATCTTATATTCTCTGGGGCTTCGAAATGATCCAGCGTCACCGCTAGCGCGGCAAGGCACTCGCCAGCGGAGCGATCCGCCGACAGGACTCAGTTTCGAGAACCATCATGCAACGACTGAAGACTAAGACGTGCGTCGTCACCGGCGCCGCGCGTGGCATCGGCCGCGCAATCGCCGCCCGCTTTCATGGCGAAGGCGGCATCGTCATCGCCACCGATCTTGATGAGACCGCCGGGGCTGCGACTGCTGCAGAGATCGGGTGCCGGTTCGAAAGGCTCGATGTGCGAGAGGAAGCCGACTGGCTTCGGCTCACCCGCATCGTTCCGACAGCCGACGTGGTGGTCAACAACGCCGGCGTAACCGGGTTAGAGGAGGGCGCGGTCGCGCACGATCCCGAACATGCCAGCCTCGCAGATTGGCGCGCGGTCCACAGGGTAAATCTCGACGGGACGTTCCTCGGGTGTCGCTACGCTATCGGCGCGATGAAGGCGCAGGGCGCGGGTTCCATCATAAACATCTCGTCGCGGTCCGGGCTGGTCGGCATCCCCGGCGCAGCCGCCTATGCCTCGTCGAAGGCGGCCATTCGCAATCACAGCAAGACAGTCGCCCTCTACTGCGCACAGCAGGGCTGGAACATCCGGTGCAACTCCATTCACCCGGGGGCGATCCTGACACCCATGTGGGAGCCGATGCTGGGGACGGGTTCCGAGCGCGCGAGGCGGATGGCGGCGCTGGTCGCCGAAACGCCGCTGAAACGGTTCGGCCGGCCTGAGGAGGTCGCTGCCCTCGCGGTCCTGCTCGCGTCCGACGAAGCGGCCTATATGACCGGCGCGGAGCTCAGCCTGGACGGAGGATTGCTGGCGGGCTCTGCCGCGGCGCCGGGCTAGGAGGTCGTTTGCGTCCGCTTGGGGTCGCGAACTGGCTCAACGACTCGGCCAGATAGCTGTAGGCGCTCGCAATCGTACAGGCCTCTGCTCGCAAACAGAGGCGTTTTAGGCTCACATTAGCTGCTACTGGAGATGCGTCTCTGCTCACGTTTTCTGCCCGCGTGCTCGCCAACATCCGCGGCCGCTCGCAATCGGAGTGACGTGCTCACGCTCGCCGACAACAGCGGCGGAGCTCTCACACTGGTATGCCGGCCTGGCGCAGTTGCTCGGTCAGCTCGCGGGTGTGCTCTGGGTCCAGAGAGCCGGCGAGGAACGCCCGGACGTCAGAGGGCCGGGGCGTTGAGCTGGGCCGCGAGCGCGGCGGCGTCGTAGCCATTGCGGGTTAGCGTCGGCTCGAGGTCGTCAATCGCGCGGGAAAGCACCTGCTCGACGACTTCCGCGGTGACGGGCTTGGCGCCCAGGCGGAATCCTCGCTCGAAGGCGAGCGTCAGGTGCATCTCGATCTGCAGCGGCGTGCGTAACCGTTCAGCGATCAGGTCGATGGCGTCGTCGTCCATCAGGTCCTCGACCTTCACGTTCTCCGCCGCACAGGCGCCGAGCAGCCAGGCCACGTAGCCGCGGCGTTCGGCGCCAAGGCCTTCGAAGTCGAACGTGGTGGTGCGGTAGCCGATCTCCTCCATTTGCGGGCGGCGCAGGTCGTTGCGGAGCCGCGGATGTCCGACCAGCAGCACCGACAACAGGACGCCTGCGTCGGCGACCACCTCCATGAGCCGTTTCAGGCCGGTCAGCGTCTTGTGGTGAAGGTCGTGTGCCTCGTCGACCACGAGCACGACCGGACGACGGCCCTTTCGCATGAGATCGCGAAGGTCGCGCTCCCGCCGTTCCGCTTGCTTGGGGATCTTCACCAGGGCGCGGTCGCCCGGGGAAAGGTCATAGAACAGCGCCTCGATGAGCGAGGGCAGCGAGGTGCGCCGCTTATCGACCGCGAGCGACTTGGCGACGGCGACCTTGCCGGCCCGGGCGAGCTCGTCCTCGACCCGCCGGAGCAGATGCGTCTTGCCGGAGCCAACCAGGCCGGAAACGACCACCAGCCGGCCGGTCTGCACCGCCGCGCAGACTTCGCGGACGATGGTGCGCTGGTGCTCCGTCTCGAAATTTCCGGCACCCTGGAACGGTCGGACCAGGCCATAGCTGGATTGGACGTCGGCGAGCATCAGCTGTCCTTTCGGCGCCTCTGAAAGTGGTCACGAACGCGATCGGCGATCATCGCCTTGTCCAGCGTCTGCCCGAGCAGTTCGTCGATGAAGGCGCGGTCAGTCTGATCCAATGCCCCGAGCGCGCGGCCGAGCTGGTCGGCGATCGCACCGCGTGCGGCCAACCCGGTCCGGTATGTCGTCTCGCTCGCGGGCTCCGGAAACGGCGTGCGGCGCAGCTCCAGTCCGGCCGTCGTGGGCGGCAGCGAGGGCAGCGGCCGGTCGCCGCCAGTGATTGCGGTGCGGGGCAACCCGAGTTGGTCGGCAAGCCGGACCACCTTGTCGAGCCGCTCTTCCGCCCGGCTCTTCTGATGCTTGCGGTAGCGGTAGAGCGGGACCGCGCCGCGCGAAGGCTGGAATGGCCCGAAGCGCTTGCCGTCATGTTCTACGAACAGCTCCTGGTCGAAGAGGCCCCAGAGCAGGGTCACCGTCTCGCCAGCGAGCGCGGGCTCGACCTCATAGGAGACCCCATCGACCGAGACGGTGGCGTCGCCCGCCACGGTGCGCCGTTCGGGCTCCCGCGCGAAGGCGCAAAACCGTTCCCACGAACACATGGCGCGCACGCCCTCTGGCGGAAGATGGCGCAACCAGTCCTCGATGCGCGCGTGCGGCTCGGCGCGATGATCGCCGTTGTTGTAGGTGACGAGCGCGCGCCTCAGCCAGAGGTTCGCCTCTTCTTCGTCCTTTGGCTTGTGAAAATGGTAGAGCGTCTCGTGCACCTCCTTGATGGTGCGGAACGGCCGCTCGACCTTGCCCTTGGCGCGCGCGGCCGTGCGGCGCTCGGCCTCCGTCGGCGGCATGTGCGTGAGGACCCGGACGCCCAGGCTGCCCATCACCGACTGGAACACGCGCGATCGGCTGACCGGGCCATTGTCCATGTAGAGCGTGACCGGAATGCCCTGGAACGGCAACTCGGGCTCGGGCTTGGCGGCGAACGCGTTGTAGAGAAAGCGGAGCGCTGCTTCGGCATTCTCGCCGTAGACGCAGCGATATTCCTGATAGGTGACGCCCGAGCGATCATCCACGACAGAGAACAACATCAGGGTTGGCCGCCCGCGTCCCTCCTCGATCCAGAGCGGGGCTTCGACCTGCTTCAAGTCGGACGGGCTCATGTCGAAGTGCCACAGCTCGTTCGCCCGACGCGCCTGGAATCGCACGGCCGCGGTCGGGCGGATCACGCGGGCATGGTCGAGCCCGGAGACTCGCAGCAGCCGGTCAACGGTCGCGCGCTTGAGCAGGCCTGGCGGCGCGCGGACCAGACCCTCAGGCGTCTCGACGCCACCCTCCTCCAGAAGCTTGATGGCGCCGCCCGTCGAAAGATGCCGGCCCTTCTTGTTCGACGTCCTGATCTTCAGCGCCGCGACGATCTCGGCATAGCGCTCCATCTCGGCCTGCGGCGCGACACGCGACGTGCCGTGATCAGCGCGCCGGACGGACTTTGGCCGATTCAGCTCCCGCAGCGCCCGGTAGATGGTCCAGATCGAGACGTCATAGGCGTCGGCGATGCGTTGAACGATCTCGGTGCGTCCGGGATCGCGCGGCGACAGAAGCGCCAGCCGTCGGCGCAGGTCGACCAACGCTTCGCCAGGCGGTCGCTTTCCCCGATCAGCCATGCGCCTGTTCGGGCTCCGTTCCCTTATCCGGTCCGCGCGCGCTCGAACTGGGCGATCGCGCCGAAGACGTGGAAGGTGAGCATGCCGCCCGGCGTGGTCGTGTCGATACTCTCCGTCAGCGACACGAGCCCAATCTCGGCATGCTCCAGATCCTCTGCCGTCGCGATGAGCTTCTTCAACGATCGCGCGAGGCGGTCGAGCTTCCAAACCACCAACGTGTCGCCGGGGCGAAGGACGTCGGCGAGGATCCGGGCAAGCTCGGGCCGGTCATCCCGCGCGCCGGAGGCGCGTTCGGTGAACACCTTCTCGCAGCCAGCATGACGCAGCGCCTCGAGCTGAAGCTCGGGACTCTGGTCGCTGGTGCTGACCCTCGCGTAGCCCACCCGCATGGGCGCCCGCCTGTTCTCGGAACTCGTCGGCAACGTCGCATTTCGCGACGCCAGTATCCAGAACAGTTTTGAGAAGGCGTACAGGCCGGAATTGGGCGCCGGTCAACGCGTCCAATTTATCGATCAAAAACGCTGGTTTTTGAAACACCGCGAGTGGAGTGACCTCGACACGCGCATCGTCCCGCGTCGACGAGGCCAAGGCGCCGGTGCTCGATCCAGAACGTGGCCGCGGCGTATCAACGGCGAGCGTCCAGAGGGTGTGAAGCGACCAGCGACTGCAAGCTACTCGCCGAAAAACCAGATCCAGACGCGGAACGTGATAGCCGTGATACCCAAGATCAGAAACCCGAATGTCGGAATGAATATAATTACAGCCCCGGATCGCGAGTTGGGCACTATGCGAGCAAGGGCTACCATCCAAGCAAAGGAAGAAAGAACTGCGATCACGCCGACCGGTAATAGATATTTTTCAATGGCCGCAATCCGGAAACGATTGATCTTGATCCGGCGTTCGGGGGGCCTCTTCATTACTGGCCGGTACAATACAAGCGTGATGGCGGCTACAACGAGCGTCAGCAGAAAGCCAATTTGGCCAGCTGGAAATGGCCAGAAAGGGTTTTAACGGTGAGGATTGCAGCTACGAGGAGGCTCCACGCAACGATCCATCGGATCGTTTGTCTAAAAGGCGAGGCGCGCCGCAGCATCACCCCTGGTGGCCGCGAGCGTCAATCTTTTCGCCGTTTTTGAAAATAGAAGAGCGCAATTACGCTGGAAACAATCCCAATCCCAATGCAACTCAGAATAAAATAGTCCCAATTAGATAAATAAATCGGCCTACCCATCCCATAATACCGAAATCTAAATTTCCCGGACTCCACATCAGTTCGGTGAACTTTTAAATAGTTTCCGTAAATAAAGAAAGCAGTGAGAGAGGCCGCCAATAGGGCGGCGAATGAAAATTTGGATATTTTTGACAGAATTTTCCTATTCACTTCTATGACCTAACAGGTTGGCCTGCCGAGTAAATTAAACGCGGGCGATACGGCTGTGCTCGTTACACCTCCGAATGATGTTTCGCCAGCAGCGCCCCCCCCTGTAACTCCACCGCCAATAATAGGCTGTCCATTTCTGGCGGTGCCACTAAATCCGTCAATCGTGCCTCCGCCTATCACGCCACCACCTCCACTGATATTCCCAAACGGGCCACCCAGATCTGCGACGGTTGGAGCGTTTGATATCTGAACGGTCAAGCCAGCGTCTCCGCCGCCACCGGCGCCCGCACCGAGACCAAACGTGCCATATAAAGCAATATTTCCCGATGAGTCGAAGGCGAATCCAGCGGATGATTGAAATGAAACGGCACCAAACGTACCTTGGCCGCCCAGTCCAACTTGAACAGTGGCCCCCTGACTGACGGCTATGCATGAATTCTGCGGAGAATTTGGATCCGTGCCTATTAAATCACGTCTGTCGAGCGGATCCCCCTCAGAATATTGATAAAGATTCGGCCCCGCCAAGAGGCCAACTCGATCTTCTGAAATAAATCGTCCCCAGGCAGGGTTATAATATCGCGATCGATTATAATATAAGTTGACGCTTACGCCATTCTCGCGCCCGGTGTATTGAAAAACGCTCGAGTTCGCAGCGCCCGTCACGCTGGTGACGCCATAGGGGTCATAGCTGTAGCTGGTCTGGATGACGCCGCTTGCGTTGGACAACGCCGCCGTCGAGCCGAGATTGTCCGTCAGATAGGTGGAGGTGGTCGATCCGACAGTCCGCGTGAACCGCTCGTCGATGTTGAGGCCCGTCAACAGGGTGGCGCTGGGGGTTCCGCCGCTCAACTCCTCGACGATGTCGACGCCGTCATAGAGGTAGGAGGTGGTGGCCCCGCTCAGAGTCGCGGAGATGCGCCGCCCCACGCCGTCGTAGGAGAAGCTCGCCGGCGTGCCGCCCACGGCGGTCAACCGGTTGCGCGAATCCCAGGTGAAGGTCTGCGTCCCGGCGGTCAGCAGATTCCCATTCGCGTCGTAGGTCGGGTTGGTTGCGCCGCCGCCGGTGGTCCAGTTCGTCAGCCGGTTGTCCGCATCATAGGCGGCGGATGACACCGCGGCGGGCAGCACGGACTGGAACAGGCTGCCGGAACGGCTGGAGATGCGGCCGGCGCTGTCGTAGCTGTAGGCCAGCTTCCCCACCGCCGTCGAGCCCTGGCTGTAGGCGATCGCCGTGAGCTCGGAGGCGTCGTCATACTGATAGGACGCCACGGTCCCGTTCGGCAGCGTCAACGAGGTCCGGCGGTTCGCATCGTCGTAGGCAAGGACGGCATTGGCCGAGCTCTGGGTCACCTGCGTCAGCCGGTTGGCGTTGTCGTAGGCGTAGGTGACGTCGGCTTGACCGGACACGCTCATCTTCGTGCGGCGGTTCGCAGCGTCATAGGTATAGGTCACGCTTCCCTGCGGCGTCGTCTCCGACGTCAGCCGATCCAAACCATCATAGCCCCGCGTGATCGTGCCGGCGACGCTGTCCTGGATCTGGGTAAGCCGATTTCCGAGATCCCAAGTGTAGGTGACCGTGGCGCCCCCGGCATAGGTCGCCGTCGAGATCCGATTGAGAGGGTCGTAGGTGTAGCTGACGGCTTGGCCCTTGCGATCGGTCGCGGTCAGCAGATTGTCATTGAGGTCGTAGCTCGTGAAATTATCATTCGCCAACAGCGGGTCCTGACGCACCGTCAGTCGCTCTTTCGTGTCGTAGGTGTAGGCCGTCGTCCCCCCGCGGGGGTCGGCGAAGTTCGACTGGAGGCCCGTCACGTAGTAGTTCGTCGTCGTCTGGGCGCCGAGGGGGTCGGTCACCTGGTGGACCCCGAATGTGGGATCGTAGGCGACCGATGTGACGTCTCCGCGCGGATCGGCCCGCCGGATGATCCGACCGATCGCATCGGCGTAATTCGTGGTCGTCCGATTGAGCGGATCGGTGACCGTGACAAGATCCCCATGGTCATAGGTGAACTGTGTGACCTTACCAATCGCATTGGTGACGGTCGCGACCTGACCCTGGGAATTGTACGTTAAGCCCGTCGAATGGTTCAGCGGATCGACAATGGCGGTCAGCTCGCCCAAGGCGTTTCGCTGAAGCGTCGTCGTATGGTTCAGGCCGTCCGTGATGCTGGTCAGCTGGTTGAACTGCGTGGAGTAGGTAAAACTGGTGGTCACGGCGTTCGCCGTGCCCGACAGGGCGGTGACGCTCGTCGTGTTGCCGTTGGTGTCGTACGTCCAGGCGGTCTGCCGGCTGAGCGGGTCCGTCTCGGTCAGAGGATAGTTGGTCGTCGGGTCGCGCGTGAGGACGAAGTCCTGCTCTTGCGGCGTGCCGACGGCCGCCTTGTCAGTGAGCCAGTACTGCGACGCGAAGGTCACCTTTCGCACGGCCCCGCGCGGGTCGGTGACGTCCGTCTCGGTGACGGCGCCGCTTCCATTCAAGGTGTAGGCGAATTGATAGACGCCTCCGTCTGCGAGCGTCTGGGTCTGAACCCTGCCATTCGCGTCATAGGTGTTGGTCAGGATCGTGTTGTTGAGTTCGTTTTTGATCGTGCTGACGCGGTTGTTTGTCGTGTCCCAGGTATAGGTGGTGACGCCGCTGTTTGGGTTCGTCACGGTCAAAAGCCTGCCGCCGGTGTCGTAGGTGTAGGAGACCGTACGTCCGCTGTTGTCTTTGGCCTGCGTTATGCGGTTGCTCGCATCATAGGTGAAGGCGATCCATTTGCCGTTGGCGGAGCTCACCTTGAGAATGTTGCCGGTAACGCCGTTTGCGCGCGTCAATTGGACCCTATTGCCGAGCCGGTCCTGAAAATACTGCAGAGGCGCATTCTCGCCGAAGACATACAACGTACCGTCCTGGAGCCTCAGGTCCCATCCAGTGCCGTTCCAGACGATGTGGGAATTGAAGAACGCTGACGGTCCCGTCGTTGACGCAAACTGCGCGTCCGTCCAGCCGGTCCCCGGCGAGGTCCGGACATAGTGGACCTTACCGCCGTCGGGCATCAGAAGATCGACCTGCTGGTACTGATTGGCCGACCAGAGATACAAATTGTAAGATAGCGTAGAGCCGACGCCAAAATCCCGCGAATTTGTATCGTTTTGTCGGTAGGTTCGCTCCACTTCGAGCGGAATGACGTCCGATACCGACAGATCGGTCTGAGCCAATACGAATAGGCCCGTCCCAAGATCCACGGGTTCTCCGCCCTTGGGGGTATTGCCTGGATCTCCTGGCTTATGAGGCGAATTATTGTTGCTGGGGAAGCCTGGTCGTCGCCCTTTTCCGGGCGGCGGCAACGGCCCGGTGGAGGTCGGCTGCCCGCCGGCGCCGTTGAACATCGCCCCGGTCAATTCGTAGATGCGTGTGCTCGCATCAGGCGTCACCTGCGTCGCCGCGGCGTTCACCGAACCGAGGCCGTAGGTCGTCCACCCGAGAGCGTCGGCATCGTAGCGCCAGAATGTCCCGCGCGCGCCCGGCAGCTCGTGACGATAGTTCGGGTAGTAGACCTGGGCGTATCCATAACCGCCGCCGGCGGCGGTTATGGTCGAGCTCCCCGGCTGGGCCGTGAAATAGATCGGCACATAGATGTTGTTGGGCAATGGGAACGGTGTGCGATCGATCGGGATCGGGGTGATTCCGACCTTGGTGACCGGCTTGCCGTCCGGGTCGGTGATCACCATCCCGGCGGGGATGTGGAGCTCGAGGTCGGGGATCAGGGGCGTGCTGACGACCACAGGCGCGATCGTTGGCGAGGGAATGGTCACGTCGTGAGCGTGATCAATCCTCGGCAGGTAGCTGGTGAACGGAAGCGTGTTCGCCTGGCATGCGGTCGCCGTGATCCGGGCCTCGTAGTAGCCGTAGTCCTGGTTTCCGCTGGAGCCGGCCTTGCGTCCATCGATGACAAGGACGGAGTCCCCAGCCGGCAGTCCGCTGAGCTGGAAGTGGCCCGAGCTGTCGGTCTTGGCCGATGCGGCGCCGTCACTGACGACGACATTGGGAAGGGGGTGATCCTTCGTCGTTCGGACAATGCCCGCCAAGGTGGTCTGGGCGCTCAGGCAGGACCCCGCCGGTTGCGCCGCCGCCCAGGCGGGCAATGCGCAGGCGACCACGAACCCGCTGGCGAGCCGCACGGACAGGCGTCCCCGGTTTCGAAGCTCATCTCTGGCCATGAATTACGCCCTTAGCGACAGCGGTGTTCAGGCGGAGCGTGCTCAATGGGAAGTCACTCCCACGGTGACGCTTCCACTTACGGGTGTGAGAGGCGTGACCCAGATGGCGTAGGTCCCGCTCTGGGGAAGCGTAAGAGAACCTGAGGAATAGGTTGTGCTGCATGACGAGCCAGACTGCAGCGTGCTCGCGTCTGGATTTGTAATCTTCACGCTGTAGCAGCCGCTGGCGAATCCGGAGCTCACGGTCAGTGCGACAATGGCCGTTCCGCCTGATGAGCCGGCGAAACTCACCAGCAGGTTTTGCCCCGGCGTCGTTGTCGAAAGCGGGACGCTTCCTCCGTCAATCGTTGCGGTCGCGAGGATGGTCTGACTGACGGAGAAGGTCACCGTTCCGGTAACGGCCACGTCCGACCTGTAGGTGTACGTGAACGTCCCAGTCGCGGGCAGGACAAGATCGCCCGACACATCGCTCGTGGCGCACAGGTGCTTGTCGTAACTGGTGGTCGTGCCGTCGGGATTGATCAGCGTGACGTGGAAGCAATCGCCGCCCAGTCCGCCGCTCTGCTGGGTCGCGAGGCCGATGTGGTTTCCGGCCGTCCCGCTGAACGTCACCCGCGCGTTCTGGCCTGGCAGGGCGATGTTGAGGGGCAACGAGGAGCCCTGGGTCGTCGTAGTCCGGATGGTCTGACTGACGGTGACGGTGATGGTCCCGGTAAGGGCCCCGCCTGGCTTATAGGTATAGGTGTAGGTTCCTGTTGTGGGCAGCACGAGGTCGCCCGAGAGGTTGTCGCCGCAGCTGGAGGCGGTGTAGGTTGTTGTCGTGCCGTCGGGATTGATCAGCGCCACGTTGTAGCAAGCGCTCGTCAGTCCGCCGCTCTGTTGGGTCGTCAGGCCGATGTGGTCTCCAGCCGTCCCGCTGAACGTCACCCGCGCATTCTGGCCAGGTAGGGCGATGTTGACGGCCAATGAGGAGCCCTGGGTCGTCGTGGTCTGGATCGTCTGACTGACGGTGACCGTCGCCGTCCCCGTGAGGATGCCGCTTGGCGCATAGGTGTAGGTGTAGGTGCCTGTCGTGGGCAGCACGAGGTCCGGTGAGGCGTCGGAGATGCAGTTGGAGCCAGTGTAGGTTGTCGTTGAGCCGTCGGGATTGATCAGCGCCACGTGGAAGCACTGGTTGCTCATCCCGCTCTGCTGGGTCGCCAAGCCGATATGGTCTCCCGCCGTCCCGCTGAACGTCACCCGCGCGTTCTGGCCAGGCAGAGCGATGTTGAGGGGCAAGGAGGAGCCCTGGGTCGTCGTGGTCCGGATGGTCTGACTGACGGAGACGGTCGCTGTCCCCGTGACCGGGCTCTCTGACCTGTAGGTGTAGGTGTAGACGCCAGTGCTGGGCAGAACGAGATCGCCCGACACATCGCTCGTGCACTGGAACTTGGTGTAGCTGGTGGTTGAGCCGTCGGGATTGATCAGCGCCACGTCGAAGCAAGCGCCGCTCAGTCCGCCGCTCTGCTGGGTCGCCAGACCGATGTGGTCTCCAGCCGTCCCGCTGAACGTCACCCGCGCGTTCTGGCCTGGCAGGGCTATGTTGAGGGCCAATGAGGAGCCCTGGGTCATCGTGGTCTGGATGGTCGGGCTGACCGTGAGCGTCACCGTTCCCGTGACCGGGTCATCGTTTTCATAGGTGAGGGTGTAGGTCCCGGTCGCGGGCAGGATGAGATCGCCCGAGAGGTCGTTCTGGGAGCACTGGTGCTTGCTGTAGCTGGTGGTTGCGCCGTCCGGATTGATCAGCGTGACCTGGAAGCAATGGCCGGGGAGTCCGCCGCTCTGCTGGGTGGCAAGCCCGATGTGGTCTCCGGCCGTCCCGCTGAACGTCACCCGCGCCATCTGGCCTGGGGATACGATGTTGACAGCGAGTGGCGGGGCCCCTTGCGTCGTGCTCGCCACCACGTCCGTGGCATCGTAAAGCGAAATCGATGCCGAACCGCTGAGGCCCGCGCCTGGAAGTACGCCGAGAGTATAGGTCCCGGTCCAACTGGCCGTGGGGGGCGCGAACAGCCTGCCAGCGCTCCCGGACCCGCAGAGGCCCACCGTCGACCCGTTCGGGGCGTAGAGACAGAGGCTTCCGTTCAACGCGGAGGAATTGACGACGAACGACGCCCGCTGCCCGGCTGTTGCATCGAACAGCACCAGCGCGATTTTACCTGCCGAGCTGACCGTCACGGCGGCCGTCTGACCAAGCGAAACCCGCTGGCTCGAGTCGATGGCCGTCGTCGCATATCCGAGTGGAGGAATGATCAGGTCGCTCGAACTCGTCGCTGCGCCCGCAGGGGTCTCGACGGTGACATGGCCAGACGACGCGCTGGGAGCCGTCGCCGTCAGGCTGCCCGCGCTGGCCGTAAGGAGCTGAGCCGATTGACCATTGACGAAGACCTTGCTGCTCGCAGTGTCGAACGCAGCGCCGGTGATCGTCACCGTATCGCCAGGGTTCGCCGAGCCGGGTGACACACCTGAGATGGTTGGGGCGCTCGGCGCACCCACTGTGAAAGCGTTGCTCGACGAGACCGTTCCGGCTGGCGTCGTGACCGAGATTAGGCCGTTCGTGGCTCCGGCTGGAACCGGGACCGTGATCTGCGTCGCCGTCACGCTGCTCGGCGTCGCCGCGATTCCGTTGAATGCGACGCTTGTGTTGGCGATCGTGCCGAAGCCTGTTCCGCAGATGTTGATGGTTGCGCCAACCGGACCGCTGGAAGGGATCACCTGAAGGAGGGTGAGAGCCGAGGCCGAATTGACGGCGATCGAACGGATGTTGCCGGCCACGTCGTAGGTATATTGGGCCGAACCATTGACGGGATCGACAACGGACGTCAGCCGACTGCTGGCGTCGTAGAAGCTCTGCTGTGGTTGGTTCGCTCCGCTTGCCCAGGAGAACGACCCCCACGTTCCACTGCCCCAGATCGGAGCGCCTGGCGCGATTGGCCTGCATGTGTCGGCGGCCTGCGCTCGGCCCGCGAGCGAGACGCCGATGGCCGCGACTACGAGCGCTGCTACGATAAGTTTTGGCAAGCTGCGCCAGGCAATCATCTTATTGTTGTCTCGCCCAAGCCCTGGTTTCAAAGGTGGAGATTTTGCACCCAACTCCCATGCGAAAATGGCTCTAGAGCGATGTCGAAGATATATGTTCGACAAGATCCCGGCTTCGCTTCGACATGCATCGAGCGAGGCGCGTTATTGCATCGTTGGTACGCGCAGAGGGTGTTCGCCCCAAGACGACCTTTGTGCGACAACCTCAAAATATTTTGGCGAGGCTATTGCAAAGCTGACGCAACCGTCAATGATCAATTTCAACCGGTGCAGCCCCAGCGTGATTCCAAGCGTTGCGGTAGGATCTCGTCCTAGTCGTTGTGAGTGCCCAACTTTCAGGACGTGTGTTCACGCAATATTGCAATCAACACGGGCGCTGCATAGCTAGCTTGACCGTCCGGGTGAGTGATCCGGCGTCGGGGGAAACAACATGCGGACTTGGATCCTAGCCTGCATCTTGGCCGCTGCGGTCTCGACCAACATCGCCCGTGCTCAGACCTGTGCGACCTATCCCAACGCCTTGGCGAATGGCAGCACGGCGGATGCCTCCCAAGTCATGGGCAACTTCAACTGCGCCGCGCTTCTCGGCGCGGGACGGTTCACCGGTAACGTCGGGATCGTCGCCACCAATCCGCAAAACCTGCTGGTGGTTGGCGCTGGGGGCTCGGCAGCCACGCCGCGCCAAGCCCTCGAAATCCTGAACTCTGGATACGGAAATCCGAGCGCCGATAACGCCTATTCCAATGGCGACAAATTTATCATGTGGAATGGAACGGCCGGTGGCTCGAGCATCAAAAATGCGATGGGCAATGACGCATTCGGCCTCTATTTGCAGGCCAGCGGCTATTCGAGCTCCCACATCGGCTTTTGGACTGGCTCGACCTCAGGTGCGGCGCCGGCCGAGAGGGTTCACATAGATTCCGCGGGGAACACCGGCATCGGTACGTCAACGCCAGCCTATCCCCTCGACGTTGCGGGCTCTATTCGAACCACGCAAGCCGTGCTGAATTCCAGTGCGGCGCCCACAATTTCTGCTTGCGGCACAAGTCCACCAGCGGCAGCCGCTGGTAGTAACAACAATAGCGGTCAGCTCACATTGGGCACCGGCTCGCCGACCGCCTGCACCGTGACCTTCGCGAACGCTTTTCCCAGTCACGCCTTTTGCACCTTGACCGCGGCGAGCAGCTACACGGGCAGCTTCTACATTTCATCGCAAACGAATGCGGCATTCACGGTCACGCTCGGCACGGGCACCTCGTCGGTAAAGTTCAATTATACCTGCGGAGGCAACTGATATGGCCTTGCTCGGACGCTCTACGGCAACGGCACTTGGCTACGATCCGAGCGGGAACCGGACTTCGCAGACGAACGTGACCTCCACGGCGAGCAGCACACCGATCTGGGGTATGGCCACTTGGCCCTGCTTCTAGCGGACTGGCGCGCAACGGGTTACGACGCCGCCGCGCTCGCGGCTCACCTGCACGCCCGCCCGTCAGACGTCCGCGCGTTCCTTGCCGGCACGCTGGATCCGGAACGTAGCCGCGAGATGACGGAGCAGCTGCGCCACGCAGGCGTTCGGGTGTAAGCGCAGCCGTCTCATGACCCGTTGGCGGTTAGTCTGAGCAGGGCGCTCGGATTGCAAGCGCGCAAGGACATTTGCGAGCACATTGGCAGAGAGCGTGAGCGAACGCCGGCGTCCGCAGCCAGTTAATGTGAGCAGGAAGCGCCTCTGTTTGCGAGCGATGGCCCCTAGGATTGCGAGCGCCTACAGATAGCTGCCCTTAAAGCGATCCCCGTTCCTGGTTTGTCCGCTTAGCGTGTTTTCCTGCCCGTTCTATGGCGTTACCCGGAGGAGCGGCACAGGCCAGCGGCGCTGTCGCGCAACTTCCGAGTTCTGCGACTCGCGGGCTGGCCACTGACCGGTTAGGCTCCGGACCGGGGATCCTTCCGATGGCCCGACGCGAGCTGCTGACCAATGAGGAGCGGGCGTCGCTGTTCGGCGTCCTGACCGGACCGACCGCCCTGGCGCGCTACTACACGCTCGGGCCGGATGATCTCGACTTTCTGGCCGCCCGAAGAGGTGACGCCAATCGACTGGGCGCAGCTACCTGGGTGGCGCTGCTGCGCTACCCGGGATTTGGACTCCGGCACGACGAGGCGCCGCCACGGGAACTCATCGCCTATTTGGCCGACCAGCTTGGGCTATCGGAGGCGTTGTTCGGCGAATACGGAGGTCGGCCCAAGACGCGCCTGGAGCACGGTTGGGAGGTCGCAGCCTACCTGGGCATGCGCGGCTTCGAGGCGGGCGACGTCGCTTTCGCACTGGACCGGGCAGCGCAGGTTGCGTGGGCGACCGACCACGGCCTTCCGATCGCGCGGGCCATCGTCGAGGGCCTGAGGGGCCGTGGCGTCATTCTGCCCGCGCCTGCCCGCATCGAACGAATTGGCCTTGCGGGCCGGGCGAGAGCCCGCAAGAGGGCGATGGAGGTGGTGACGACCGCCCTCACGGCCGACCAGGCGGAGGCGCTCGACGCGCTGCTCGTTCCCGATCCCGCGACTGGTGTGACGCCGATCGCCTGGCTGCGCGACATCGCCGACTCGCCGTCGGCGCGGAACCTGTCGGGGCTGCTCTCTCGGCTGACTCACGTGCGGCGGATCGGGCTGGATTCTGCGATCGCCGATACCATTCACGAGCGGCGCTTCCGGAAGCTCGTCCGCGAGGGCGCCGTCGCGCCGGCCTTCCTGCTGTCGGACTACTCCGTTCGTCGGCGCCGGGCGACGCTTGCTGCCCAGGCGATCGACCTGGAAGCGCGACTGTCGGACGCCGCCGTGCAGATGTTCGACAAACAGGTGGGCGAGCTGTTCGCCGCCGCCCGTGCCGCCCAGAAGCGGCACAACGTCTCGTCCGCCCGTGAGGTCGGCCGGCTCATGCGCCTGTTCGACGCCACTCTCGACGCGCTGACCGCGGCGAAGGAGGAAGGCGCCGACGCCCTGCAGGTTCTCGATGAGGCGGTCGGGTGGGGCCGGCTGCAGGAGGCCCGCCCGCAGGTGGAGGCGCTCGCGGCGTCGGCGGATCCAGACCCACTGGTGGGCGCGGCGGCCAAGTACATGACCCTGCGCCGCTTCGCGCCGGCGTTCCTGGAGGCGTTTCGGTTCCGCGCCGCCGGAGGGCGCGACGGCGCGCTCGCGGCCGTGAAGGTTTTGCAGGATCTGAACCGCACCGGCCGCCGTGAAGTCCCTGCCGACGCGCCGCGACCGTTCTCTCGGGCCTGGAAGCTCCTCATGGGCGAAGGCGAGACCGTCGATCGGCGGCTCTATGAGACCGCAGCGGTCGCCACGCTGCGGGACCGGCTGCGCTCAGGCGACCTATGGATCGACGGCTCGCGCAACTACCGTCGCTTCGACGCCTACCTCCTGCCGCGCAGCGAGGTCCCAGCCGCCGCTGAGCCTTTACGGCTACCTGCGACCGGGGAAGCCTACATCGCCGAACGGATGAAGCTTCTGGACTGGCGGCTGCGTCGGTTCGCGAGCGCGCTTCGCCGCGGCGCCGTTGAAGACGTCGAAATCCGCCGCGGCAAGCTTCGCGTGACGCCGCTTCCCGCCGCCGCGCCGCCGGAGGCGCAGCGGCTGGACGCCGTGATCGACCGTCTCCTGCCGAAGGTCCGCATCACCCAGCTTCTCTCGGAAGTGGCGAGGCGCACGGGCTTCGTCGACCGGTTCACCGAGCTGCGTTCGGGCAAGGTCCACCCCAACCCGCAGGCTGTGCTGGCCGCCATCCTCGCCGACGGCACGAACCTCGGGCTCGAGCGCATGGCCGACAGCAGCCAGGGCGTCACCTACGCCCAGCTCGCTTGGACGCAGGCCTGGTACCTGTCGGAGGAGACCTACGCCGCCGCCCTGGCTTGCATTGTCGATGCTCAGGCCGCCCTGCCGCTGAGCCCGGTCTGGGGCGACGGGACCACGTCCAGTTCGGACGGACAGTTCTTCCGCAGCGGTCGGCGCGGTGTCGCCGGCGCGATCAACGCCAAGTACGGCGCCGATCCTGGGCAGAAGATCTACACTCACGTCTCGGATCAGTACGAGCCGTTCCACACCCAGCTGATCTCGGCGACGGCGGCCGAAGCGCCGCATG
>CBJNAS010000006.1:0-28343 GCA_966434565.1 uncultured Phenylobacterium sp. | reverse complement strand
CACGACGCCTTCCTGCTGGACGAGCCGCAGCTCGACGCCACCCTGCGCGGCTTCCTCTCCGCCCAGGCCCAGGCGCGAGGACTCGCGTGAACGCCATGCGTGAGGACTTTCGCGAGATCCTGCGCCTGGTGCGCCCCGGCTCGCGGGTGCTGGACGTGGGTTGCGGCGAAGGCGAGCTCTTGGAGCTCCTGACCCGCGAAAAGGGCTGCGACGGCCAGGGGCTGGAGATCAGCCAGGCGGGCGTCTCGGCTTGCCTCGCCAAGGGGCTGGCGGTGGTGCAAGGGGACGGCGACCACGACCTCGACTATTTCCCGACCCGCGCCTTCGACTATGCGGTGCTGTCGAAGACCCTGCAGCAGATGCGCAATCCCGCTCATGCGCTGGCCGAGCTGCTGCGCATCGCCGACCAGGCGGTGGTGAGCGTGCCGAACTTCGGCCACTGGCGGGTGCGCTGGGCGCTCTTGACCACCGGGCGCATGCCGGAGACCCGCGCCCTGCCCGAGCCCTGGTGGTCGACGCCCAACATCCACCTGTGCACCCTGCGTGACTTCACCGAGCTCTGCCGCGAGCTGGACCTCAGGATCGACGCCTGCTCGGCGCTCTCCAACGGCAAGGCCGCGCGGCCGATCGACCCGGAGCATCCGATCGAGAACTGGCGCTCGGAGACCGGCCTGTTCCTGCTCAGCCGCCGCAGCGAGCCGCCGCGCGCGGCCGCGCCGGTCGACCTGCTGGGCGATGTGATCGTCCCCGGCGCGCCGGCGGCCGCACCGAAACGGAGGCCGCGGGCGAAGGGCTGAGCGAGGCGCCACAGCTCCGCTGGGATCGACGCCTACCAGCGCGCCGCCCGTGGCGCGGCTTCGGGCGGGGCGGGACGTGCGACCGCAAGGGCTCGCTTGCGGCTTGATCGCGGGGCGCGGTTCGGCGCACGGAAGGCGCAAGGGTCGCGGAGGGGCGCAGATGAATTTCAGCCGAGAGGGGGACGCGCCGCCCCTGCCGCATCCGGTCGACGCACGATTGCCGCTCGGCAAACTGCTGGTGTTGGCCCTGCAGCACGTGCTCACGATGTACGCCGGCGCCGTGACCGGACCGCTGATCATCGGCGCGGCGCTTCACCTGCCTACCGAGCAGACGGCCTATCTCGTCAGCTCCGACCTCGTGGCCTGCGGGATCGTCACCCTCATCCAATGCCTGGGTGTGGGGCCGGTGGGCGTGCGGTTGCCGGTGGTGATGGGCGTGACCTTCGTCGCCGTGGGCCCCGGGATCGCCATCGCCGCCGACCCGTCTCTGGGCCTGCCGGGGGTGTTCGGCGCGACCATCGCCGCAGGCCTGGCGGGACTGTTGATCGCGCCGGTGTTCAGCCGGCTCTCCGGCCTGTTCGCGCCGGTGGTCACGGGCGCCAGTATGCTGCTGATCGGCGTGACCCTGATGGGCGTGGCGGTGACCTGGGCCGCGGGCGGCCAGGCAGGCGCGCCGGCGCGGGCGAGCGACCTCGCCGTCGCCGGACTGGTGGTCGCCACCATCCTGGCGGTGGTCCGCTTCGGCCGCGGCTTCGTCGCCAACGCCGCGGTGCTGATCGGGATCGGCGCAGGCATTGCGGGGGCGACCGCCACAGGCCAGGTGAATTTCACCAGGGTGCTCGCCGCACCCTGGCTGCAGCCTGTCGCGCCGCTGCACTTCGGCGCTCCGCGTTTCGACCTGGGCGCGGCGGCCTCGATGACCCTGGTCCTGCTGGTCGCCATGGTGGAATCCAGCGGCATGATGTTCGCGCTGGGACGGATGGTCGGGCGGCCGCTGACCTCGCGTGACCTGGCGCGCGGCCTGCGCGCTGACGCGGTGGGGGCCATCGTCGGCGGGCTGTTCAACAGCTTCCCCTACACCTCCTACGCCCAGAACGTGGCGGTGGTGGGCATGACCGGTGTGCGCAGCCGCTACGTCTGCGCCGCGGCGGGCCTGATCCTGATCCTGCTGGGAACCACGCCGAAACTCGCCTTCCTGGTCACCGCGATCCCGGCGCCGGCGCTCGGCGGCGCGGCGCTGGTGATGTTCGGCATGGTGGCGGCCAGTGGGGTCGAGACCCTGGGCCGCATCGATTTCGCCCGCAGCCCCAGGAGCCTCTATGTCGTGGCGACCAGCCTGGCGGTGGGCCTCGTCCCGGGCGCCAATCCGAAGTTCTTCGACGCCCTCGCCCCGGCCGCCGCGGGACTGCTGCACAACGGGGTGATGGTGGGGATCGTCACCGCCATCGTGCTCAACCTGCTGCTGGGCGGCCGCGGCGCGCAACCCGCGGCGGCGGCCTCCGGGCTCGCCGCCGAGACCTCGGCTTAGCCTATCCCGCGATGGCCGCGGCGTCGCGGTCGCCGGTGCGGATGCGCAGCGCCTGCTGCAGGTCGAGGACGAAGACCTTGCCGTCGCCGATCTTGCCGGTGTTGGCGCTGCGCGAGACGGCCTCGACCACGGCGTCGGCGACGTCGTCTGGGACCGCGATCTCCAGCTTAACCTTGGGCAGCAGCTTCACCTCGTACTCGGCGCCGCGATAGACCTCGGTCTTGCCGCGCTGGCGACCGTAGCCGCGCACCTCGGTGACGGTGAGACCTGACGCGCCGGCCTCGGTCACGGCGTCCAGCACCGCGTCGAGCCGGCTGGGCTTGATCACCGCAACGATCATCTTCATGGCCGCGAGCCTCCAGATTCGGCTTTCAAATGACAAGCTATGCCTTTCGCGCCGGCTCTCCAAGCGCGGGCGTAGTGAGCGCCTGTACCTTGAGCGCTGGCGTGAGCGGGCCGACGGGCGCGGCGCCCGGC
This sequence comes from uncultured Phenylobacterium sp., assembly GCA_966434565.1. Classification (GTDB taxonomy): domain Bacteria; phylum Pseudomonadota; class Alphaproteobacteria; order Caulobacterales; family Caulobacteraceae; genus Phenylobacterium. Next base: position 25,541 of record CBJNAS010000006.1, on the reverse strand, counting down.
GTGGGAGCCAGCACCGGCCGCACGGCGCGCAGCCGGGCCCGAACGGGCCGGGGCTTGACCGCGAAGGTTTGCTTGACCGCTTCCATCAGCACCAGGCCCGAGATCCCTGGCCAGATCCGCGAGCCCACCTGCTCGAAGCCCTCCGCCCAGCGCGCCATCCAGGCGACGGGCGGAACATAGAGCGCCCGGGTCCAGCCGGAGGGCTCGAGCTCCGCGTCGCGCAGCAACTCGGCCAGCTGACCACGGCTGTAGGGACGGCCGTGGCCGAAGGGGGTCTTCTCGACATTGGCCCAGGGCCCGTTGCGCGAAGCGACCGCCACGATCACCCGCCCCGAGGGCGCCAGCACGCGCCAGACCTCGCGCAGCAGGCCCACGGGATCGCCCGCTTCCTCGATGGCGTGCACCACGAGGATCCGGTCGAACAGGGCGTTGGGGAACGGCAGGGCGTCCTCCGCCGCGAGCGTCGCGAGGTTGCCCGCCTCCCCCGGCCAGACCTCAACACCCTGCTGCGCCGGCATCGCCGCCACCACCCGGCGCGCCTTCGGCAGAAAGCCCGAAAGGATCGGCGTGGCGTAGCCCAGGCCCAGCAGGTCCTGGCCGTGGGCGTCGCCCCAGGCCTCCACCACCTTGCGCGTCATCATCTCACGCGCCGCGCGGCCGAGGTCGGAGGCGTAGAACCGGCGAAGCTCGAGGACGTCCCTACGCATTCAGGCCTGCGATTCAACTCGCGACTGTTTCATCCCGCCCGCCAGGCCGTGGGCTCGACGGGGGAGCGGCGCCAACCTAAATGCTCGGACTGGCGCTGTCGCCTCCACAGGAGAAAGCTAGGGATGACGCTCACCATTCACCAGTTTCCCTGTCTGTCCGACAACTACGGATACCTTGTCCGCGACGAGGCCTCCGGGCTGGCGGCCTGTATCGACACCCCGGACGCGGCGGCCATCCTGCGCGAGCTCGAGCGCACCGGCTGGAAGCTGGCGCTGATCCTCAACACCCACTGGCACCAGGACCACGCCGGCGGCAACGCCGAGGTGCAGGCCGCGACCGGGGCCGAGATCGTCGGTCCGCGCGAGGTGACCCGCATCGCGCCGCTCGACCGCGAGGTGCAGGGCGGCGACCACGTCGCGCTAGGCGAGACCAGCTTCGCGGTGATCGAGACCGGGGGCCACACCTTGGGCCACATCGCCTACCACGACGCCGCCGACCGCGTGGCCTTCGTCGGCGACACCCTCTTCGCCCTCGGCTGCGGGCGGCTGTTCGAGGGCGGGCCGGCGCAGATGTGGGCCAGCCTGCAGCGCCTGGCGGCCCTGCCCGACGACACGCGCGTCTACTGCGCCCATGAATACACCGCCTCCAACGCCCGCTTCGCCCTCTCGGTCGACGACGATCCGGCGCTGAAGGCCCGCGCCGAACAGGTTTTCGCCGCGCGCGAACGCGGCGAGCCCACCGTGCCCACCACCATCGGCCTGGAGAAGGCCACCAACCCCTTCCTCCGCGCGCCCCGGCTCGCGCCGCGGATCGGCGCGTCCGCGGAGCCCGCCTACGCCGCCTTCGCCGCAGTGCGCGCCGCCAAGGACGAGTTCAAGGGCTGACCGCCGCCAGGATCCGTTCCGACGACGGCCGGCCGGCGAGGCCCTGGCCGGGCGCGACGGTGATCTGCAGCGCCCCCCGGGTCAGCAGGACATTGGCGCGGCCGCCCTCGGCCAGACGCACCTGCTTGAAGCGGGCCAGGAGGGCGCGGCCGTCGGCGCGGCGGGTCATGCGCACGATGGCCTCGCTGGCCACCATGGCCGCGTCCGCGATCAGCGCCGAGGAGGCCGGCGTCGCGTCCGCGTCGAAGGGGATCAGCCGCTTGGCCGCGTGGCTCGCCCGCGCGCTCGCCTGGGCCAGGCGCTCGAGCAGGGCCTGGGGCCCCAAGGGCTGCAGTTTGAGCGGCGAGCCGCCGCCTGCGAAGGCCGCGGCCGAGCCGCCCGGCCGCTGCTCGGTAAACAGGGTGACCCCGCCCAGGCGGGTGGCGCGAAGCACCGGCTCGCCCAGGTCGTTCTTGTAGATGACGTCGCCGCGCGGCGCGGGGTGGCCCTGCAGGGCCCAGACCTCGGGGCTGTTGTCGAACTTGAGCAGCACGCGGCCCTGCGAGCGGTCGAGCACGAAGCCGTCCCCGTCCTCCGACAGGTAGTGCGCCACGGGCGGGGCGGCGAGCTCACGCGATTCGAAGCCCTCGCGCCCGAACAGGCTCTGGCGCAGGTTGTCGGGGCCTGCCCAGGCCGGCGCAGCGCAGACAGCGACCCCGACCGTCGCCGCTGCGAACACGGCCCTGCAATTCGCACGCTGGTCGCCCGTCATAGCTCCTTGTCAGATGCCGTTCGACTGGGGCGCTTTTTGGACCTGGGCGCGGCCCTTCCGGCCCATCGCCCGTCCGGCCATGGTGAAGCTTTGCTGGCGGCGGGGCAAGTGCGCGGACGGCCTCATGCGCGGGCGACGGGCGCGCGGCGCGCAGCAGCCGTTAATCCGACTCCAAGCTTTTGATTATATGTAGCCTTTTGGCACAGCCGATGGACGGGGAAAACAAAAGATGACGCGAGAGCAGGTCGAGAAGCTGGGATCGCTCTTTCTCAGCATATTCTCCACGGGCCTCACGGCTCAGTTCGCCCTGGACGGCATGTCCCCGCTGCAATGGGCCGGCGCCGCAGTCGCCGTGGCCGGCTCGATGTTCCTGCTGGCGGCGGCCTACGCCTGGCCGCACCCGGCGCAAGCCAAGGCGGAGGGCGACCTGTAGAGATCGGCGCCGAGCGCCCCCGCCGCGCGAGCCGGGAGGGGCGCTCGCCCGCTCAGCCCATGAACTGCCCGCCGTTCAGCGAGAGCACCGCGCCGGTGACGTAGCCGGCGTGCTCACCGGCCAGGTAGGAGACCACGTCGGCGATCTCCTCGCCGCGCCCCAACCGGCCCACCGGGATCTGGTCGATGATCGACTGCAGCACCTTCTCCGGCACCGCCTGCACCATCTCCGTGTCGATGTAGCCCGGGCAGATCGCGTTCACCGTAACCCCCTTCTTGGCGTTCTCCAGCGCCAGCGCCTTGGTGAAGCCCAGGATCCCCGCCTTCGCCGCCGAATAGTTGGTCTGGCCGATCTGGCCCTTCTGACCGTTGATCGAGGAGATGTTGATGATCCGCCCCCACCCCCGCTCGCGCATCCCTTCGATCACCTGGCGGGACATGTTGTAGAGGCTGTCCATGTTCACCCGGATCACCTCGCTCCACTGATCCGGCGTCATCCGGTGGAACACCCCGTCGCGCGTGATCCCGGCGTTGTTCACCAGCACGTCGACCGGGCCCAGCTCCGCCTCGACCTGCTGCACCGCCCGCTGGCAGTCCTCGAACACGCCGACGTTGCCCTTCACAACCATCACGCCCAGCTCGCGCGAGCAGGCCTGCGCCGCCTCTTCGTTGCCGGAGTAGCCGGCGGCCACCTTCAGCCCGTCCGCCTTCAGCCGCTCAACGATCGCATGGCCTATGCCCCGCGTCCCGCCGGTGACCAGTGCTACTCTCGCCATCCGCTTCTCCTTCACCGTTGCAAGGCGCTGACCGCAGCGCGCCTTCCGCCTTAGTATCAACCCTCAGTTGATTTGTCCGCCTGCAGACACCGGGAATTCGGACGCTGAGGAATTGAGGCCATCACGGTGACAGCCGAGCGCCGGGGCATCTGTCCATATCCGGACACAAACGGATCTCTTTCTGCGGGGGAGCGGCCGCGGGACCGGGGCGCCGAAATATCGAGCAGATGCGATCTGGCGCCCGCGTCTGTGGCCACGCTTGCAGAGGCCACGGGATTCCTACATGAAAACGCCCCCGGGGGTGGGGAAGCATGCAAACGCGGGCGACCAAGAGGCGAAGCATGATGCGTCACAAGGCCGAGAAACTGGGCTCCATCTTCCTGGCCGTGTTCTCGATCGGATTATCGGTACAGCTGGCGTTGGACGGCATGGAGCCGACGCAGTGGATCGGCGCGACCATGGCGGTCGCGGGCTCCCTCGGTCTCGTCTGGGCGGTTCGCGCCTGGCCGCATTCCGCCGGCGCGGTCCAGCGGCGCTGACGGCTGGTCAGCACCCCGCGGCGATCGCCCGAAGCAGCTCCAGCACCTTGACCTGCTGGCGTTCGCGCAAGGTCGGAAACAGGCGCGACAGCTCGGCGCCCTCCGGCGAGAGCAGGAATCCGGCGACTTCCGGCGACAGCGGAACCGCGACGGCGTCGGCGCCTTCGCTAAGGCCTTCGAAGAAATAGCTCGGCGGGACGCCGAGCGCGCGGGCCATCTCCCACAGGCGCGAGGCGCTGACCCGGTTGGCGCCTCGCTCATATTTCTGGATCTGCTGGAAGCTGACGTCGAGCAACACGGCGAGCCCTTCCTGGCTGAGACCCCGCGCCTTGCGCGCCGCGCGGATCCGACCGCCGACGTGGCGGTCCACCGGGTGAGGCCCTTCGTCCTCCGGATGGCCTGGGGTCATGACACCGCTCGGAACGCCTGCACGCACGTCCGCGCGCGAGCGCAGACGCTCCCTCCATCCCGCACTCGAGGCGCAGAGTCTGTCAGAGATCAGACAGACCGGGGGGATAAGCATCCGATAGCGGATTGCTTTCTCTCTTCCTCCCCTTTGATGGGGCTAGACATTCGTTGGCTTGCGCGCACGCCGAGCGCCCCCGCCGCGCGAGCCGGGAGGGGCGCTCGCCCGCTCAGCCCATGAACTGCCCGCCGTTCAGCGAGAGCACCGCGCCGGTGACGTAGCCGGCGTGCTCACCGGCCAGGTAGGAGACCACGTCGGCGATCTCCTCGCCGCGCCCCAACCGGCCCACCGGGATCTGGTCGATGATCGACTGCAGCACCTTCTCCGGCACCGCCTGCACCATCTCCGTGTCGATGTAGCCCGGGCAGATCGCGTTCACCGTAACCCCCTTCTTGGCGTTCTCCAGCGCCAGCGCCTTGGTGAAGCCCAGGATCCCCGCCTTCGCCGCCGAATAGTTGGTCTGGCCGATCTGGCCCTTCTGACCGTTGATCGAGGAGATGTTGATGATCCGCCCCCACCCCCGCTCGCGCATCCCTTCGATCACCTGGCGGGACATGTTGTAGAGGCTGTCCATGTTCACCCGGATCACCTCGCTCCACTGATCCGGCGTCATCCGGTGGAACACCCCGTCGCGCGTGATCCCGGCGTTGTTCACCAGCACGTCGACCGGGCCCAGCTCCGCCTCGACCTGCTGCACCGCCCGCTGGCAGTCCTCGAACACGCCGACGTTGCCCTTCACAACCATCACGCCCAGCTCGCGCGAGCAGGCCTGCGCCGCCTCTTCGTTGCCGGAGTAGCCGGCGGCCACCTTCAGCCCGTCCGCCTTCAGCCGCTCAACGATCGCATGGCCTATGCCCCGCGTCCCGCCGGTGACCAGTGCTACTCTCGCCATCCGCTTCTCCCGTGATGAAAGATACGCCGACGGCCGCCCGCCGGCGCCCTGAAGTCCTAACGCACCGGCGGAGCCTTAGCAGTCGGTCGTCACATCTTTTCGACACAGACCGCGACACCCATGCCCCCGCCCACGCAGAGCGTGGCGAGGCCCTTGGATGCCGAGGAGCGCTTCATTTCATGCAGCAAGGTGGTCAGGATTCGGGCGCCTGACGCACCGATGGGATGGCCGATGGCGATCGCCCCGCCGTTGATGTTCACCTTGTCCGGATCGAGGCCCAGGTCGCGCAGCACGCAGATCGACTGGGCGGCGAAGGCCTCGTTGGACTCCACCAGGTCGATGTCGGCGACGCTCCAGCCGGCCTTCTCCAGGGCCTTGCGACTGGCCGGGATCGGACCGGTTCCCATGATCGCGGGCTCGACTCCGGCATGCGCCCAGGCGGCGATACGCGCCAGGGGGGTGAGCCCCCGCCGGGCGGCCTCGGCCTCGGTCATCAGCACCACCGCAGCGGCCCCGTCGTTGATCCCCGAGGCGTTGCCGGCGGTCACCGAGCCTTCCTTGGTGAAGGCGGGCTTGAGGCCGGCGATGCTCTCGAACGTGACGCCGTGGCGGATATACTCGTCCTCATTCACCACCGTCTCGCCTTTACGGGTCTTGATCGTCACGGGCGCGATCTCGTCGGCGAACCGCCCGGCCTTCTGGGCCGCCTCGGCCTTGTTCTGCGAGCTCACGGCGAAGCGATCCTGGTCGTCACGGGTGATCTGCCAGCGCGCGGCGATGTTCTCCGCCGTCTGGCCCATGTGATAGCCGTGGAAGGCGTCCCACAGCCCGTCCTTGAGCATGGTGTCGACGAAGGCGAGGTCGCCCATTTTCTGGCCGGCGCGCAGCTGGGCGGCGTGCGGCGACTGGCTCATGCTCTCCTGGCCGCCGGCGACCACGATCCTGGCCGAGCCGTCCTGGATCTGCTGTGCGCCCAGCGCGACAGCCCGCAGGCCGGAGCCGCAGAGCTGATTGAGCGACCAGCCGGGCGCTTCCACCGGCACGCCCGCCTTCATCGCGGCCTGGCGGGCGGGACCCTGGCCGGCGCCGGCCTGCAGCACCTGGCCCAGGATCACCTCCTCGACCTCGGCGGCCGAGATCCCGGCGCGCTCGACCGCCGCCTTGATCGCCACGGCGCCCAGCTCATGCGCCGGCAGGCCGGCGAACGCCCCAAGGAAGGAGCCGACGGGCGTACGGGCGGCGGAAACGATGACGATGTCGCTCATGTGACGGCTCCTCAAGGGGTCTCGATTGTTCAAAGGGCGCGCGCAGACGCGCAAAACGCTGCAAAGATGAGAGATTGGATATTACGCTCGCATCCGCGATACTGCATTGCAGAAAAGGCCCGCGCAACGCGCGGCCGCACCGAACCAAGGACTTGGGATGGCGAACACCCAGGACACCGCCGCACCGCAGGGCGAGCGGATCGTCATCAAGAAGTATGCGAACCGGCGACTCTACAATACGGCCTCCTCGAGCTACGTGACCCTCGAGCACCTGGCCGACATGGTGAAGAAGGGGGTCGACTTCGTCGTCTACGACGCCAAGACGAACGAGGACATCACCCGCACGGTCCTCACCCAGATCATTTTCGAGGAGGAGAGCCAGGGCCAGAGCCTGCTGCCGATCCAGTTCCTGAGGCAGCTCATCGGCTTCTATGGCGACTCCATGCAGTCGTTCCTGCCGAGCTATCTGGAACTGTCGCTGGCGACCTTCGCCCAGCAGCAGGAGCAGCTGCGAAACCAGCTGGCCGCCTTCGGCCAGACCGCCGGCATGACAACGGGCATGACCACCGGCATGGGCGCCTACGAGGACCAGATCCGCCAGAACCTCGCCCTGTTCGACCGCGCGATGAAGATGTTCTCGCCCTTCGCCTTCACCAAGGTGGGCGAGAGCGCCGCCGCGCCGCCGGCCCCGGCTGCCAAGGCTGAGCCTGCCCCGGCGCAGGACGATGCGGTGGCCGAGCTGCGCCGGCGCATGGAGGAGATGCAGGCTCAGATCGAGCGGCTGGCCTCCAAGGGCTGAGGCCGGCGCGGGTTTTCTTAACGGCTTGCCCGCACCATGGTGGCGCGATGACCACGCCCATCGACCCCCTTCGCCGCGCCGCCAGGTTACGCCGCGCCGTGCGGCCGGACTCCGAGGAGCCGGTCGAGGCGGCGGCCGCGACCGAGCTTCCGGGCCTTCCGGTCCCGGTCGAGCCTGCCCGCAGCTTGCCGCCGCGCGCCGGGCCCGCTCCAGGCGGCGCCGTCTTCGACGCCCAGCTGATCGGCCAGGACGGCCAGAAGCGCGGCCTGCGCGCCGGTCCCCAGGCGATCGATCTCGCCAAGGCGAGCTATAACAAGATCGAATGGTCCGGCGCCAAGGACCGCCGCGCCCGCAAGGGACGATACAAGACCGAGATCTGAGCGGCGGCAATTTCTGCTGAGCAATTTTCCCTCCCTTAATGGGGCCATTAAGGGAACAAAGGCTGGCCCGAGTCTTGCTCGACGGCCGCCATGCTGCAGCTCGCCTCCCGTGTCTTCGACATCGCCGTGGTCGCCCTGATCTTCACGGCCTTGACCTGAGCCCCTACACCTCCTCGACCGCCCCGGGGTCGCGGGCGCGGGACTGGAGCCAGATGACGCCCATCAGGTCCCACAGCGAGGCCCAGAGGCGCCCCAGGTTGGTGTACTTGGACCGCCCCGTGCGACGGTGGCGGTGGCTCACCGGGCGATAGGCCACGCGGTAGCCCTCGCGCTGCATCAGCGCCGGGAGATAGCGGTGGATGTGGTCGAAGTAGGGGAGCCGCAGGAACGCTTCGCGGCGGATCGCCTTCAGGCCGCAGCCGGTGTCGTTGGCCATGTCGCCCAGCAGCCGCTTGCGCACGCCGTTGCCGATGCGCGAGGCGATCTTCTTGGCGGGGCTGTCCTGGCGCTTGACGCGTTCGCCGCCGACCATGGCCAGCTCCGGCGGCCCCGCCGCCAGGGCGTCGACCAGGGCCGGCCCGTCCGCCGGGTCGTTCTGGCCGTCGCCGTCGAGGGTGACGATCACCGCCCCGCGCGCCGCCAGGATCCCGCTGCGGATAGCGCGGCTCTGGCCGGCGTTCCTGGCGTGCGAGAGGATCCGCAGCTGTGGAATCTCGCGCTTCAGGTCCTCCAGCGCCGCGCGCGTGTTGTCGCGGCTCGCGTCGTCGACGAAGATCAGCTCGAAATCGCGCCCGGCGAAGGCGGCGGCGACCTCGCGCGCCAGGGCGGGCGCAGCGCCCTCCTCGTCGTAGACAGGGATCACCAGCGAGATGTCGGGCGCGGCTGCCATGGGCCCTCCATAGCGGAAATGACTGTGCAGGAAAGGATCGTGCTTGGCCCGAAAATCCGGGCTACAGGCGCGCCATGACGCTCGACGAACGACTGCGCGGGCTCGCCCGTGGCTGGCGGGGTCCGGCGCTGGCCGCCCTGATCGCCTTCCTGGCCGGCCTGCCCGGCCTGCTCGCCGCGCCGCCGCTGGACCGCGACGAATCGCGCTTCGCCCAGGCCACCGCCCAGATGCTGGAGACCCACGACTTCGTGGTGATCCGCTACCAGGACACGCCGCGCTTCAAGAAGCCGGTCGGCATCCATTGGCTGCAGGCCGCCAGCGTCGCCTTGCTCTCCGACGCCGAGGCGCGCGAGATCTGGGCCTACCGCATCCCCTCGCTGCTGGGGGCGATGCTGGCGGCGGCCGCCTGCGCCTGGGGCGCAGCGGCCTTCTTCGGCGACGAGGCGGGCCTGTTCGCCGGCGGCCTGCTGGCGACCACCCTGCTGCTCTCCACCGAGGCGATGATCGCCAAGACCGACGCGGTGCTATGCGGGACGACGACGCTGGCCATGGCCGCGCTCGGCCGCCTCTACGCCGCCGCCAAGGGCGGCCCGCCGGCGCCGCGACGGGCCGTGTGGCTGTTCTGGATCTCCGTCGGCGTCGCCGCCCTGGTGAAGGGCCCGGTGGGCCCGATGGTCGCGGCGCTCGCCATGCTGCTTCTCGCCGTCGTCGACCGGAAGCCCGGCTGGCTCATCAGGCTGAAGTGGGGGTGGGGCCTGATCATCGTGGCGCTGATCGTGGGCCCTTGGGCCGGCGCGGTGACGGTGGCCACCGACGGCGGCTTCTGGAGCCAGGCGGTCGGCGGCGATCTCGCCCCCAAGCTGGTCGGCGGCCAGGAGACCCACGGCGCGCCGCCCGGCGCGCACGCCCTGCTGGCCCCCTTGCTCGGATTTCCGATGACCCTGCTGCTGCCTGCGGCCGCCGTGGCCGCCTGGATCCGCCGCCGTGAGCCCGGGATCCGCTTCGCCATCGCCTGGCTAGTTCCGGCCTGGCTGGTGTTCGAGGCCATGCCCACCAAGCTCCCGCACTATCCCCTGCCGACCTATGGCGCGATCGCCTGGCTGGCGGCCGCGGCGCTCTCCCAGCCGCTCGGCGCGCGAGTGCGCTGGATCGGCGCGGGCCTGGGCGCGCTGGTCGGCCTGGCGCTGGCGGCCGCCGGCTTCTACATCGTCTGGCTCTACGGCGGCCGCAGCGACCTGCCGGTCGCGACGCTGGCGGCCCTGTTCTTCGCCGCGGCGGGGCTCGCCGGCGCCTGGCTGCTGATGCGCAAGGACCCGCAGCCCGCGGTGATCGCCGCGATCGCCTGCGGTGCGACCGCCCACGCGATCCTGCTGGCGGGTCTGGCGCCCCGGCTCCTGCCCCTGTGGCTCTCGGCGCGCACCGCCGCGGCCATGGAAAAGGCCAGGCTCCTGCCGCGCCAGGGCATCGCCGACGCGCCGGTGGCGGTGGCGGGCTATGCCGAGCCCAGCCTGGTCTTCGCGCTGGGCACGGCCACCGAGCTCGACACGCCCCAGGAGGCCGCCCAGGCGATCGCCGAGAACCGCCCGGCGGTGGTGGAGAGCCGCGAGGAGCCCGCCTTCCGCGCCGCCCTGAAAGCCGCCGGCGCCCAGGCGATCCGGATCACCCAGGTGAAGGGCCTGGACTATTCCAACGGGCGGCGCATGGCGCTCGGCATCTACGAAGCCCCGGAAACCGCCCAGGAGGAGGGCCATCCATGAGCCGTCGGATCGAGATCGTCGAGGTGGGCCCCAGGGACGGGCTGCAGAACGAGAAGACCCTGCTGGATGTTGGCCAGAAGCTGGAGTTCATCCGCAGACTGGAGGCGGCGGGCGCGCAGCGCATCGAGGCCGTCTCCTTCGTCAATCCGCGACGGGCGCCGCAGATGGCGGGGGCCGAGGAGATCTCCGCGGCGCTCGCGCCCGACCCGCGCCGCTCGCGCATCGGCCTGGTGCTCAATGAGAAGGGCTGGGACCGCTGCGTGGCCTCCGGGTGCGACGAGGCCAACGTCGTGGTCTGCGCCAGCGACGGCTTCGGGATCCGCAACCAGGGCGCTTCGACCGACGAGCAGATCGCCGCGCTTCGCGCCATCGCCGCCAAGCGGACCCAGAACGGCGGACCGCCGATCACGCTGACAGTGGCGGTTGCGTTCGGCTGCCCGTTCGACGGCGAGGTCTCGGACGAGCAGGTGCTGAAGGTGGTGCGCGTGGCCGACGAGCTGAGGCTGCCGGAGGTGGCGCTGGCCGACACCATCGGCGTGGCCGATCCCTGGCTGGTGCGCCGGCGGATCGAGCTGGCGCGCCGGGCGGCGCCCGACGCGATGCTGCGCATGCACTTCCACGACACCCGCAACACCGGCCTGGCCAACGCCTACGCCAGCGTCGAGGCGGGCGTGGACGTGCTGGACGCCAGCTGCGGGGGCCTGGGCGGCTGCCCCTTCGCGCCGGCGGCCACCGGCAACATCGGCACGGAGGATCTCGTCTACATGCTGGAGCGCGCCGGCTTCGAGACTGGCTACGACTTGGAGGCTCTCATCGAGACCGGCCGCTGGGTGTCCGACCTCCTCGGCAAGCCGCCAGCCTCATCCCTCGGGCGGGCGGGCGCGTTTCCAGGGTGAATTTCCCTCCCCTTCCTGGGGCTACCAGATGGAGGCGACCGAGGGGGCGTTGAGGCCCTTTTCGTGGGGAGGGACAGCTCAGCCGCAGGCTGAGGAAGTCGCGATCAGGCTGGTAGCTGGCCGGGTGACTACCGGACGGACGCAGAGCTCACCCGTCTCTCACTTCACGCCGCCCGGCCCTTCAGCCGCCACATCACCGGGCGGACCACGGCGGTGCAGACGATGACCGGGGACAGCGCCCAGGCGAGCAGCCGCTCGGAGAAGTTCACGGCCCGCTTGCGGAAGTAGCGGGCCAGGCCCACGCCCTTGTGGAACTCCACCCGTAGCGGGCTGGTCTGGCTGGTGCGGCCGAGATGGATCACCTCGGCCTTGGGATGGAAGACCACCAGGCCGCCCTGCTGGCGCACACGCCAGCAGAGGTCGACGTCCTCCACATGCAGGAAATAGCCCTCGTCGAAGCCGTCCACGGCGTCGAAGTCCTCGCGGCGCATGCAGAAGCAGGCGCCGGAGATGGTGGGGACCGGGGCCGGAAGCTCGGGGGGAGTCTCGGCCTCCCAGTGCACCTCATAGTCGCGCAGCGCCGGCACCCGCCGGGCGATGCGGCTGAGGGACACCAGGGCGCTGACCGGAGTGATGTCGCCGCGCCGGGCGCCGCGCTGCTCGGTGCGGTCGGCGTTCAGCACGCGCCCGCCGACGATGCAGGGGGCGGGCCGGTGCTCGATCTCGCGCACCAGCTCGGCGATGCAGCCCGGCTGCAGGAAGGCGTCCGGGTTGAGGAAGACCAGCATCTCGCCGCGGGCGGTCCTCGCGCCCAGGTTGGCGCCCCGGGCGAAGCCGATGTTGCCGTGACCGGTGAGCAGGGTCACCCGCTCGTCGCGCTCGGCGAGGTCGCGCAGCCGCGCCCGGTCGGCCGGCAGCGAGCCGTTGTCGACGACGACGAACTCGTCCACCAGCGGATCGGCCAGCACGCAGGCGATGCTCTGCTCGAGGGCCTCGCCGGTCATGTAGACCACCATCACGACGGAGACGCCGGGACGGGGCCTGAGGAAGCCGGGCGTCAGGGCGGGCTCTACAGCGACGATCGGTGCGACGATGCCGTTCATCCAGCCTCCAGGGCGCCGATCGCCTCGCGCGCCGATGAGTCAGCGGCGCGCGCAACGGGCGCAACATCAGGCGGACTTGCTTCCAAGGCAAGCCCGTTCGCCGCCGCGTCGAGATCCAGGATCTCCTGCCGATCCGAGCCCAGTCGTCTCAAGGCGACCTGACCCAGCTCGGCTTCGCGGCGACCGACCACAGCAATAACCGGAACCTTGGCGAGACTGTGTTCCCGCACCTTGTAGTTGATCTTCTCGTTTCGGACATCGATGTCGACGCGCAGCCCCTTGGCCGCCAAAGCAGCGACGACCCGGCGTGCATAGTCGTCGCCGTCCGAGGTGATCGTCGCCACCACCACCTGCACAGGGGCTAGCCAAAGCGGGAAGGCGCCGGCGTAGTTTTCGATCATGACGCCGATGAAACGCTCGACGGAGCCGAAGATCGCTCGATGCAGCATCACAGGGCGTTGTTTCGACCCGTCCTCGGCGATGTAGGTCGCCTCCAGCCGCTCGGGCAGCACGAAGTCGAGCTGCAGCGTGCCGCACTGCCACGTGCGGCCGATCGCGTCGCGCAGGTGGAACTCCAGCTTGGGACCGTAGAAGGCGCCCTCGTTCGGCAGCAGTTCGACCTCGACGCCGGCGGCGCGGGCGGCGCGCTCCAGCTTGGCCTCGGCCACGTCCCACACCTCGTCCGTGCCGGCGCGCACGTCGGGCCTGAGCGCCAGCTTGACGCTCGCCAGCTCCATGTCGAGGTCGGCATAGACCTGCTCCAGCAGCTTCACGAACTTCGTCGTCTCGGATTCGATCTGGTCGTCGCGGCAGAAGATGTGCGCGTCGTCCTGGGTGAAGGCGCGCAGCCGCATGATGCCGTGCAGCGCCCCCGACGGCTCGAACCGGTGGCAGGAGCCGAACTCGCTCATGCGCAGCGGCAGGTCCCGGTACGATTTCTGGCCGACGTTGAAGATCTGGATGTGCCCCGGACAGTTCATGGGTTTCACGGCGAGCTCTTCGCCCTCCGTCGTCTCGCACACGAACATGTTCTGGCCGAACTTCTCCCAGTGCCCGGAGCGCTCCCACAAGGAGCGGTCCATGACCTGGGGCGTCTTGACCTCCTGGTAGCCGTCGCCGTCGAGCCTGCGGCGCAGATAGGCCTCCAGCGTCCGGTAGAGCGTCCAGCCCTTCGGGTGCCAGAAGATCATGCCCTTGGCCTCTTCCTGCAGGTGGAAGAGGTCCATGGCCCGGCCGATGCGGCGGTGGTCGCGACGCTCCGCCTCCTCGATGCGGCGGATGTAGGCCTCGAGGTCGGCCTCGCTGGCCCAGGCCGTGCCGTAGATGCGCTGCAGCTGGGCGTTGCGGTGGTCGCCCCGCCAGTAGGCGCCGGCGAGCTTGGTCAGCTTGAAGGCCTTGCCGGCGAACTTCGTCGAGGGCAGGTGCGGGCCTCGGCAGAGGTCCTTCCAGTTCCCCTGGCGATAGACGCTGATCGCCTCGCCCTCGGGCAGGTCCTCGATGATCTCGGCCTTGTAGGCTTCGCCGATCGACTTGAAGTGCGCGATCGCTTCGTCGCGCTTCCAGACCTCGCGCGTGATCGGCTCGTCGCGGTCGACGATCTCCTTCATGCGCTGCTCGATCTTCGCCAGATCGTCCAGGCTGAACGGCTCGTCGCGGGCGAAGTCGTAGTAGAAGCCGTCCTCGATCGCGGGCCCGATCGTCACCTGGGTCCCGGGAAACAGCTCCTGCACCGCCTCGGCCAGGATGTGGCTGACGTCGTGGCGGATCGTCTCCAGCGACTCGGGGCTCTCCCGCGTCAGGATCTCGAGGCGCCCGCCCTTTGAGAGCGCCCTGTCGAGGTCCAGAAGCTCGCCGTCGAGCTTCACCAGGACCGCCTTTTTCTCCAAGGACTTGGAGATAGACGCGGCGACCTCGCGGCCCGTCACCCCATCCTGGTATTCGCGTCGATTCCCGTCGGGAAAAATCAGTTCGATCATGTCTCACACGTCCAGCTTCGCGCGGGGCGGTCAGCCACCTGGCGCGGGGGCGGCGGGTCGTAGCCCGCGGGGCCCCAGGGATGGCAACGGCACAGCCGGCGGGCGGCGAGAAGGCCGCCACGCCACGGGCCATGGCTGATCAGGACCTCGGCCGAATATTCCGAGCAGGTCGGAAGGAACCGGCACTGCCGCCCGATCAGCGGCGAAAGCGTCAGCTTGTAGGCGCGGAGCGCGCCTGCGACGCAGCTTTCGTAAGGGATCATGCCGGCTGCGGGATGAGAGGCCTCGGCCCGGCTTACGCCGTGGCCGATCCGGGATCAAGCCGCGCCGGCGGGGCTAGTTCGCGCGCAGGCCGCCCGGACCGCCTCGGCGGCGGCTTCGAAGGCCAGCAGGGTGGAGGCGTGGCGGGCGGGATAGTCCTTCACCACGGCCAGCAGCGACAGCTCGGCGAAACGGCCTTCGGGCGCGGGACCGCCCGCCTTCAGCATGGCGCGAAAGGCGTCGCGCGCCGCCTCCAGCTCCTCGAGCGAGGCGCCGATCACATGCGCCCCCAGCACGGACGCCGCGGCCTGGCCCAGCGCGCAGGCCTTCACCTCCTGGGCGAAGTCGCTGACCTTGCCGTCGTGGACGGCGACGTCGACCAGCACCCGGCTGCCGCAGAGTTTGGAGACCTTCTCGGCGCTGGCGTGCGGCGCAGCGAGCCTGCCGCTGCGCGGCAGGTTGGCCGCCAGCTTCAGCACCCGGGCCGAGTAGAGGTCGTCGATCATCGGGCTAAGGTGGGATGAGCGCGGCGGATGTCAAAGCCATTCTCCCTCCCCTTCGTAGCCATGAAGGGGAGGGGAGTTCGCTCAGCGCCCCCGCCACCTCGCCTCGGCGCGCTCCTTCAGCGCCTCGTTCATGCCACGGATCGCCCGGTAGACCTTGCCGCCGATGCTTCGCGCCACGGTCGGGCCGAGGAGGCCGCCCATGATCTCGCCGTTTGCGACGATGCAGCTCTCCGGGGCGAGCTGCTCGATCTCGACATAGCGGGTGCCGCGCAGCAGGCCGCCCAGGCCCGTGCTCTGGTAGTGCAGCTGCTCGTTGGGAACCCATTCCAGCACCGTGGCGCGGGACTTCTGCGGCGCCATGCCGGGCAGAACGATGGTGAGCTCGAGCTTCTCACCGATGCGGACAACGCCGCTGGCCTGGCTGTAGAGCGGATTCCATTCGCTCCAGTGCGCGATGTCGTAGACCAGCTCCCAGATCACCTCGGCCGGGGCCTGCACGCCGATGCGGTGCTCGACGCGTACCCCCTTCGGGCCCGTATAGCCTCCGCCGCCCTTGCCCTTGGGCTTGCCGCCGCCGACGGGCATGCGTCCGAACATCGAGGCCTTCAACTGGGGTGGGGGAGCAAAGGGCATGGACGTCAGACCTGTTCCTTGATCCGCCAGGTCGCGCCGGACGGACCATCCATGACCTCTACGTTCATCTCGGTCAGTTGGACGCGGATGCGGTCGGCCAGGGCCCAGTCCTTCGCGGCGCGCGCGGCGGCGCGGGCCGAGATGAGGTCTTCGACCTGATTTTTCAACGCCGCGTCGATCCCGCCTTGGAACCAGTCGTCCGGATCGGCGGCCAGGAAGCCCATCAGGCCGGCGCCCGCGACCAGCTGGCCCTTGGCGAGCGCCTTCTCCTCCGCGGTTCCGGTCTCGAGCCTGGAAGCCAGGGCGAACAGCTCGGCCATCGCGCGCGGGGTGTTGAGGTCGTCGCCCAGGGCTTCGACCAGCGCGGCCGATGGCTGGGCGGCCGAGACCTCCACGTCCTTGGCGCGGCGCAGCGCGCCGTAGAGCCGGTCCAGCGAGCGCTTGGCCTGCTCGATCAGCTCGCCGGTCCATTCCAGCGGCGCGCGATAGTGGCCGGCGAGCAGGGCCCAGCGCAGCGCCTCGCCAGGCCAGATCTTCAGGAGCTCATGGGCGAGCGCGACATTGCCCAGGCTCTTGGACATCTTCTCCTCGGCCATGTTCAGGAAGCCGTTGTGCATCCAGACCTGCGCGTAGGTCTCGACGCGGTCGGCGCAGCAGCCTTGGGCCAGCTCGTTCTCGTGGTGCGGGAAGACCAGGTCGATGCCGCCGCCATGGATGTCGATCGGCAGGCCCAGCGCCTCGTCGATCATCGCCGAGCACTCGATGTGCCAGCCCGGGCGCCCCGGCCCCCAGGGGCTCTCCCACTCGGGCTCGCCGGGCTTCGAGGGCTTCCAGAGCACAAAGTCGGCCGGGTGGCGCTTGTAGGGGGCCACGTCGACCCGGGCGCCGGCGATCATCTCGTCCATCGGCCGGCCGGACAGCTTGCCGTAGTCGCTGAAAGCCTGGGTGTCGAACAGCACATGGCCCTCGGCGGCGTAGGCGGACGCGTTGCCGATCAGTCGCTGGATCATCGCCACGATGGCGTCCATCGTTTCGGTCACGCGCGGCTGGAAGGTTGGACGCAGCGCCCCCAGCGCCGCAGCGTCGGCGTTGTAGGCCGAAAGATAGCGCTCGGTGATCACCGAGATCGGCACGCCTTCCTCGGCCGCCTTGCGGTTGATCTTGTCGTCAACGTCCGTGACGTTCGCCGCATAGAGCACCGCCGCTTCGCCGAACTGATGGCGCAGCACCCGGAACAGCAGATCGAACACCACCACGGGGCGGAAGTTGCCGATGTGGGCGAAGTTGTAGACCGTGGGGCCGCAGACATACATCGTCACCCGGCCGGGATCCTTGGGGACGAAGGCCCGCTTGGCCCGGGCCATGGTGTCGTAGAGGGTCAGGCTCATCGTGACGTCGATCTTACAGGAGTCAGTTGCCCCGCTAGGGGTTGGGCCCATATACAGTCGGCCACGATCGGAAGCCACGGCAAGCCGCGCGCGCCGGAATCGACAAAGAGGAGGGGTGGCACGCGTCAATTCCGGGACCTTCGTCCCGGCGCAACTCGGCCCCGGAAAGAACCGCTCTCAGACATGGATGCTCCTGCTCGCGACCGCACCCTGATCGGGGCCGACGCCCTCGAACCTGTGAAGCGCCCCACGCGCGAAGAGGCGATGGAAGCCGTGCGAACCCTGATCGCCTGGGCCGGTGACGACCCGCGCCGCGAAGGTGTGATCGACACGCCCAAGCGCGTGGTCGACGCCTACGCCGAGTGGTTCGAAGGCTACGAAGCCGATCCCGCCAAGGAGCTGTCGCGGACCTTCGAGGACGTGCAGGGCTACGACGACATTGTCATGCTGCGCGACATCGAGGTGGAGAGCCACTGCGAGCACCACATGGCGCCGTTCCTGGGCAAGGCCTTCGTCGCCTACATGCCGACCAACCGCGTGGTGGGGATCTCCAAGATCGCCCGCGTGGTGGAGATCTTCGCGCGCCGTCTCCAGACCCAGGAGACCATGACCCAGCAGATCGCCGACGCGCTCACCGACTCCCTGCGTCCGGCAGGCGTCGCCGTGCTGATCGACGCGGCCCACCAGTGCATGACCACGCGAGGCGTCCACCACCGGCACGTCTCGACCATCACCACCCAGTTCACCGGGGTGTTCAAGACCGACGCGAGCCTCAGGCAGCGGTTCCTGGACTTCGTGAACCGGCGGTAGCGCTCGGATATATCGAACCCCGGACCACACGGAACGAGGGTCAGCGGCTCATAGACCGGCCAAGAGCCGAGCTTGCGCTCTCGCGCCGCCTTTCCGTGTAATCCGTGGTTCCAAACCCGGATATAGGCGATGTCGCAGCTCCCCTTCCCCACCGCGCCCGACAAGTACGCCCTGGAGCACGGGGCCACGCTGGCGCCCAGGTTCGACGCCAATGGGCTGGTCGCGGCCGTGACGACCCACGCCGAGACCGGCGAGATCCTGATGCTGGCGTGGATGAACGCCGAGGCCCTGGCGAAGACGCTGGAAACCGGCGAGGCGCATTATTTCAGCCGCTCGCGCGGCGAGCTCTGGCATAAGGGCGCGACCAGCGGCCAGATCCAGAAGGTGGTGGAGGCGCGCATCGACTGCGACCAGGACGCGGTCTGGCTGAAGGTGCTGCCGCAAGGCGACGGCGGCGCCTGCCACACGGGCGCGCGCTCGTGCTTCTACCGGGTCGTCGAAGCCGGCCGGCTGGTCGAGCGGCCCTGATCGCAGAGTCGCGCGTTCCCTTGGCTCATGGCCATCCAAGGAGCCCAGGCGTCATGTCCAGCGAAACCCTCCACGTCGCGCGCGAGCAGCTCAGCCGCAGGACTCTGGAGTTGCACTATGCGATCACCTCGCTGATGGAGGAGCTGGAGGCGATCGACTGGTACCGCCAGCGCGCCGACGACATCGAGGACGAGGAGCTTCGCGCCATCGTGCTGCACAACGCCAAGGAAGAATGGGAGCACGCGGCCATGATCCTGGAGTGGATCCGTCGGCGTGACCCGGAAGCGGACGTCCAGCTGCGCGAATATCTCGGCGGCAAGGGCTCCATCGTCGGGCGCGAGGAGGCCTCCAGCAGCGAGCATGGCCTCTGAGGGGGAGCTGGAAACCGAGGACGAGGGACCGGAGGCGGAAGTCTCCGGCGCGCGCCTGGTCGCGCTGACGCCCGAGGAGGCCGGCGGACGCGTCGACAAGGCGCTGGCCGCTCTGCTGCCGGACCTCTCCCGCGCCCGTCTCCAGACGTTGATCGCCGAAGGCCGCGTCAGCCTGGACGGCCGCGCCGTGACGGACGCCGCGGCCCGCGCGACGGCCGGCCGCTACTGCATCGAGGTTCCGCCGCCGCAGCCGGCCGAGCCCGAGCCGGAGGCGATCCCGCTCAGCGTGCTCTATGAAGACGGCGAGCTGATCGTCATCGACAAGCCTGCGGGAATGGCCATGCATCCGGCGCCCGGCTCGGAGCGCGGCACGATGGTCAACGCCCTGCTGAGCCACTGCGGCGCCACCCTCTCCGGCATCGGCGGGGTGGCCCGGCCGGGCATCGTGCACCGCATCGACAAGGAGACCTCGGGCGTGGTGGTGGCGGCCAAGACCGACGCCGCGCACCAGGCGCTGTCGGCGCTGTTCGCCGCGCACGACATCGAACGGGTCTACGTCGCGCTCACCCGCGGCGCGCCGAGCCCGGCGCGCGGAACCATCGAGGGCGCCATCGCCCGCTCGGTCCACGACCGCAAGAAGATGGCGCTGGTGAAGGCCGGCGGGCGGCATGCCGTCACGCACTATGTCGTCGAGCGGGTGTTCGGACCGGTGTCCAAGCCTCCGGCGGCCCGCGTCGCCTGCCAGCTGGAGACCGGCCGCACCCACCAGATCCGGGTGCACCTGGCCTCGAAGGGCGCGCCCTGCCTGGGCGACCCGGTCTATGGCTCCGGCGTTCCGGCCGAGCCCGTGCGCCGGGCCATCGCCGAAGCCGGGCTGAAGCGCCAGGCGCTGCATGCGGCCGTGCTGGGCTTCCGCCATCCCCGGACCGGCGAGCCCCTGCGCTTCGAAAGCCCCCTGCCGCCGGACATGGCGCGCCTGGAGGCGCTGCTGGCGGCGCTCTAGACCATTCGCAGCCGAAGTGGACGCCGGTTCGGCGTAGCGAATGGTCCAATTTCAAAAACTTATGCGCATTCGGCGGTTCATCGAACCGCCGAATGCGCTAGGTAAAGCCGCGTTAACCATGACGCGCGACAAGGGGGAACGCGGGAACCGGAAGGGCGTCGGGCGTGAAGACCTGCCTCGTGATCGACGACAGCCAGGTCGTGCGCAAGGTGGAGCGCCGCCTTCTGGAAACCCTGGGCTACACGGTCTCCGAAGCGGCCGACGGCATGGAAGCCCTGGCCTGCTGCCGCGCCGCCATGCCCGACGTGATCCTGCTCGACGCCGCCATGCCGCTGATGAACGGGCTCGAGTTCCTGCGCCGGCTGCGGCTGGAGCCGGGCGGCCGCAGCCCCAAGGTGGTGTTCTGTTCGCCGGAGACCGGTCTCGACCGCATCCGCGAGGCGCTCGACGCCGGCGCGGCGGAGTACGTCATCAAGCCGTTCGACGGCGACATCCTGGCCGGGAAGCTGGCGCTGGCGGGCCTGGCATGAGCCCGCAAGACTGCGCCGCCCTCGCCGAGCTCTGCGCCGCCCGCGCGGGCCTCGGCGTGGACACGGAGAAGGCCCATCTGATCGAGAGGCGCCTGGCGCCGGTGGCGCGCCGCGAGGGGTTCGCCTCGGTGGGAGAGCTGGTTCGCGCTTTGGCGGAAACCGCCGACGAACGGCTGATCGCGCCGACGGTGGAGGCCATGGCGTGCGGCGAGACCCGCTTCTTCCGCGACCGCGAGATGTTCGAGCGGCTCTGGCGTGACGTGGTGCCGGAACTGGCGCGGCGGCGCGGCGATGGCGTCGTGCGCATCTGGAGCCTCGGCTGCGCCTCCGGCCAGGAGATCTATTCGCTGGCCATGCTGCAGGCCGAGCGCCCGGCGCCGACGGGCCGGGTCGAGCTCTTCGCCTCCGATCTCTCCGAACGCCTGCTCGAGCGGGCGCGCGCCGGCGTCTACTCCAGCTTCGAGGTGCAGCAGGGACTGAGCGCGCGTCGCCTGGTGCGCCACTTCGACAATCGCGACGAGCAGTTCCAGCTCGCCCGGCCGCTGCGCCAGGCGGTGCGCTGGCGACGCGCCAACCTGGTCGAACACATGGCCGACCTCGGCGTCTTCGATGTGGTTCTGTGCCGCTATGTGCTGGGCGCCATGACCGCCTCCGCGCGCGACAAGGCGCTGGAGGCCCTGGCGGGCGCCGTCGCGCCGGATGGCGCGCTGGTGCTGGGCGTGGACGAGATGGCGGATTCAGCCGCGTTCACGCCTTTCCCTACCTTCTGGGGCTTGTTCATGCGGGCCGACCCCGCGCGCGCCGCGGCCTGAGCCCACACCCCGCCGCGAGGCGACGGGGCGCAGGTTCAAATACTCAGTGCTTGGCGTCGTTGGCCGTGCTCGTCACGGCCGAGCCTGCAGCCTGGACGTCCTTGCCGGCGCCAGCGACAGTGTTGCAGGCGGCGACGGCCATGCTGACCGCGACCGCCGCCCATAGAACAACTTTGCGCATAGGTCTCTCCCGAGCGGTTTTACCTGAATCACACCGGGCGAGTAACAGCCTATGCTGCAGCCTGGTTCCCTGCGGCTGCGGCGGAAACTGTCGATTCGAGTGAAGGAGTGGGGAAGAGCAGCCTCGCGGTCACACCCCCCTCGGGATTGCGCACCAGCTCGGCGCGCCCGCGCAGCTGGCGGGCGAAGGCGGTCATCAGGGTGCGGCCCACGCCCGAGGCGTCGAGCGCGGACTCCTCCACCTGCCCGTCGTCGGAGATCTCCAGCTCCGCCTCGTCGCCGTAGACGTGGAAGTTCACCGTCAGCACTCCGCCGCGCTTGGCGAAGGCGTGCTTCTGGGCGTTGGTGATCGCCTCCACGGCGAAGAGCGCGAGCGGGGCCAGCCGGTCCGGATCGATCACCAGGGCGTCGACCGACAACTCGGTGCGCACGCCGGGCCCGTGCAGCATCTCGCCCGCAACCAGCTGGGCCGTCAGCTCCTCCAGGAAGGGCCGAAGGTCCACGCGCTTCAGGTCCGGACCCTGGTAGAGGGCGCGGTAGATCAGGGCGAGCGCGGTGATCCGCTGGCGGGTGTCGGACATGGCGGCGCGCGCCGCCGGGTCGCTCAGCGAGCGCTGCTGCATGTTCAGCAGCGAGGAGATGACCTGAAGGTTGTTTTTCACCCGATGGTGGATCTCGCGCATCAGCGAGTCCTTCTGCGCCAGGGAATCGCGCAGGGAGGCGTCTCTCCCGGCGATGCCCTCGGCCATCTGCTCCAGGGTGGCGGCCAGCTCGCGGATTTCCGGCGGCATCTGCTCGGCCTGGACCGGGCGCACGCTCAGCCGGCCCTTGGCGTAGAGGGCGGCGATCCGCTGCAGATAGGTGATCCAGCGCACCACCACCCGGTCGGTGACCATGGAGACGGCCAGCAGCGCCAGCACGAAGGTGAGCAGCGGGAACAGCACGCCGGTGAGCGGATTGAGCCTCGCCCAGGAGAGCGGCCCGGGCGACTTGGCCGCCAGCAGCACGAAGACGTCGTCGCCCACCGCCGGCGCCGCAGAATAGACCCGCCGCTCGCCCCGCTGGTCGACGGCGTACCAGATCGCCGAGCCGTCGGATTCGATGCGCCGGCGCCAGTCGGTCGGCAGGGCGCCGAAGGCGGCCAGGTTGGTGGCGTTGATGAACCGGCCCTGGGAGTCGACCAGGCCCACCTCGGAGTGGCTGGGCAGCGTGGGGTCGCTCACCGACGGCTGCAGGCTGGAGAGCGGGATCACCGCGGCGAAGGCGCCTTCGAACGTCTTGCCGGGGCCCCCGGCGCGGATCGCCGCCAGCACCGAGGGCTCGCCGGCATAGGCCTGGCCGGTCTCACGCGTGACCACCACGCCGTCACCGCCGGCGAGCTCGCGGAACCAGGCCCGTTCGGCGCGGGCGGGATCGCTCGGCACCCCGCCCGCCGCGCAGGCCACCCGGCCCTCCCGGTCGAAGCGGATCAGGTTGGCGTAGCCGGGGATGCGCTGGGTCACCTCGGCCAGCCGCTGGGCGCACTGGAAGCCCACCGAGCCGGGGGCCAGGGTCTGCAGCAGGATGTCGGCGCTCTCCAGCCGGGCGCGGGCGGCCGCGGCGCTGCGCTGGGCGGCCGTACCCAGGTTCTCCTTCAGGCTCAGGTTCTCGCGGTTGAAGGCGATCGCCGACTGCAGGACGCCGAGCAGGAGGACAGGCAGCAGGGCGACCGCCAGGGCCGCGGTCAGGCGTACCCGGATGGTGCTCAGCGAAGCCCAGGGCTTGCGGCTCATAACGCACCGACGTCCGTGTTCAGCGGACGGTGCTTAGCCGCTCCGCATCCGCAAGGATAGACCGCATGGCGTCGCCTGCGGCGGCGCCGTCGCGTTCATAGTTCCCCTCGTCGAGGATAGCGTGCAGCGCGCGCCGCGCGCGGCTCACCCGGCTCTTCACCGTCCCTACCGCGCAGCCGCAGATCTCGGCCGCCTCCTCGTAGGCGAAGCCGCCGGCGCCCACCAGGATCAGCGCCTCGCGCTGTTCCGGGGGCAGCATGGCCAGCCCTTGCCGCAGCTCGTCCAGCGCCACCGGGGCCTCCGGGTCGTCCACCGCCACCAGCGTGCGCTCGGCCGCCTCCTGGTCGAGCTGGCTCTGGCGCCAGGACCGGCGCTTCTCGGAATAGAACTGGTTGCGCAGGATCATGAAGGTCCAGGCCTTCATGTTCGTGCCCATCTGGAAGCTGGCGCGCGCGTCCCAGGCCTTCATCATCGCGTCCTGCGCCAGGTCGTCGGCCGCGGCCGGATCTCCGCACAGCGTGCGTGCGAAGGCGCGCAGATGCGGGATCAGCTGAACCAGCTCGCGCTTGAAGGCCTCGTCGTCTCCCGCCTCCCGGTCGCTGGGGCGGGCTGCAGCCTTGCGGAGCGACTGCGCGTTCTCGTCCTCGGCCATCAACCGTTCTCCGACGAACGGCTGTCGGCGCGGCGGAGGATCTCCAGGAATTCCTCCGGCACCGTCTCGTTCACCACCTCGTCGAACATCTGTCGCAACCGCACGCCGATCGCTTGCTGGCGCAAGCGAGCTTCGTCCATGGCGGCAGACGACCTGCGGCGTTCCTCAGTAGGCCGTTGTTCGATCATGTCCTCGGCGCTCCGCTCACGCGGCGGCCGCCCCCTCTCGCTATCCTCGTCAGCGCTCAACGCCCGACTCCGCGCGCGGTTCCGTTATATTTAGGACCAAGATGCCGAAAACCCAAAGCTTCTGGAACCGGTTCCCCCGGGTGACGTTTCCGCGCATGATGAGTCGGGTCGGGGACGTCTCCCGGCGGCGGCTGCATGCTTCACTGCAATACGGGAGGGGTCACCCTTGAGTCTTCTTGCCCGACTGGCGCCGCATCTCCCCTATGTGCGCCGCTACGCCCGCGCGCTGACTGGCGACCAGACGACCGGCGACCATTACGTCCGTGTGGCGCTCGAAGCGCTCGCCGCAGGCGAGCGGGTGCTGGAAGCCAGCCTCACGCCGCGGGTCGCGCTCTATCACGTGTTCCACGCGATCTGGTGCACCTCAGGCGCCCAGCTCGAGGGTCCGGCCGACGAGGGCGAGAGCGACGACGCCACGCGCCGGCTGATGCGGATCGCGCCCCGCTCGCGCCAGGCCTTCCTGCTGACCGCGCTGGAGGGCTTCACCCCGACCGAAGCCGCGCAGATCCTCGGCACCGACTTCGCCGAGGTCGAGCGTCTGATCGCCGAGGCCCAGGCCGAGATCGACGCCGAGCTCGCCACCGACGTGCTGATCATCGAGGACGAGCCGGTCATCGCCGCCGACATCGAGGCCCTGGTCAAGGAGCTCGGCCACACTGTGGTGGATATCGCCGCCACCCGCACGGAGGCGGTGGACGCCGTCGCCCGCAAGACCCCGGGCCTGGTGCTGGCCGACATCCAGCTGGCCGACGGCTCCTCGGGCATCGACGCGGTGAAGGACATCCTGCAGCGCTACGACGTGCCGGTGATCTTCATCACCGCCTTCCCCGAGCGGCTGCTGACCGGCGAGCGCCCGGAGCCCACCTTCCTGATCACCAAGCCCTTCCAGCCCGAGACCGTGAAGGCGGCGATCGGCCAGGCGCTGTTCTTCCACCCGCGCCGGGCGAGCAAGCAGGCGGCCTGAGCGCGGAACGGCGCCTGCGAGCAGACGTTGAGACCACGGGGCGCTGCAGACCGCAGCGCCCCGTTTTCGTTCTCGGGAGACCGTCATGCTCGGATGGGCGCTGATCTTCGCGATCCTGGCTGTGGTCGCAGGCTTCCTGGGCTTCTGGGGCCTGGCCGGCCTGGCGGCCGCGATCGCCAAGATCCTGTTCCTCGTGTTCCTGGTGCTGCTGGTGGTGAGCTTCGTGATCCGCGCGATCCGCGGCCAGTCGGTGGCGTAGAGCGGCCCCGGCCCGCTCATGAAGAAACGGCCGCCGCTCGGGCGGCCGTTTCTGTTGTCGGTGCTCCGGGCCCGGCTTCAGGGCGTCGTCGTATTCGACTGATTGGGCTGG
>CBJNAS010000005.1:0-29115 GCA_966434565.1 uncultured Phenylobacterium sp. | reverse complement strand
CCCACAGCAGGGCGAAGGCGCCGGCCGTCCCGCCCACCATGATCGCCGCCGCGAGCCGGGTGGGCGCGGCCAGCACCGCCAGCGCCGCCAGCCCCGCGCCCGCGAGCGCCGCGCCGACGATCTCCGGGCCGAGGCGCAGGCGCGCGGCCAGGTCGCTGCGGAACAGGCGGGCGGGCGGGGTGGCGCGGGCCCGGCCGAGCGGAGCGAGCGCGAAGGCCGCAGCGGCAAGCAGGCCGAAGGCGGCGGCCTTGGCGAGCGGCCATGGATAGACGGCGAACAGCGCCGGCACGGGCAGCTCGTCCTTCACCAGCGCCCCGAGCAGCAGCGGCGCCGCGGCGCCTGCCGCCAGGCCAATGGCCACGCCCAGCGCCGCCAGCGCCCCGACCTGGAGGAGATAGAGGTTGCGCACCAGCGCGCCCTCCGCCCCGAGCGCCTTCAGCGCGGCGATCGCGGGCTTGCGCGTCTCCAGGTAGGCGCTCACCGCGCCATGGACGCCCAGGCCGCCTGCCGCCAGCGAAGCCAGGCCGATGAACCCCAGATAATATTCCAGCTGGTCGATCAGCCTGCCGATGCCCGGGGCGGCGTCGTTGCGGTCGCGCACCCGGTCTTCGGGAATTTTGACCGTGCTGGCCAGGGCGGCCTTGCCGGCCGCGAGCGGGATGCCCGGCTTCAGCGCGATCCGCGCCGTCTCGCCGAACGGCAGGCCGGGGGCCAGGAAGCCGCCCGCCTCCAGCACCTCCCGCCGCGCCAGCACCCTGGGTCCCAGGGCGAAACCGCGCGACAGCCGGTCCGGCTCCTGCAGCAGCACGGCGCGGGCGACCACCGGGGTGTTGCCGACGAGGAAGCGGTCGCCGAGCTTCAGGTGGAGATGGTCCAGGAGCGCCTGTTCGACCGCCACCCCGGCTATGCCGCCGCGGGGCGCGAGCGCCTCGGCCAGGGAGCGCGCGCCGGCCAGCTCGACGGTTCCCGCCAGCGGATAGTCGCCGGCCACCCCGCGCAGCTCGACCAGCCGGCGATCGCCTGAGGGCGCCTCGGCCATGGCGCGGCTGGCCACCGCGAAGGAGGTGCGGCCGAGCCGGCGCATGACGCTCAGCTCCTCGGGCGTGAAGCGGCGCTGGCGCACCGAAACGGCGAGGTCGCCGCCCAGGACCTCCCGCGCCTGACCGGCCAGCCCCTGGCGGAAGGCCTCGGCGGTGGAGCTTGCCGCCGCGATCGCCGCCACCCCAAGCGCCAGGCAAGCCAGGAAGATCCGGAAGCCGCGCACCCCGGCGCGCAGCTCGCGGCCGGCGAAGCGCAGGGAGAGCGGGATCATTCGGCGCTCGCCACGCGGCCGTCGCGCAGCCGCACCACGCGGTCGGCGCGTTCCGCCAGCCCCTCGTCGTGGGTCACCAGCACCAGCGCCGCCCCGGTCTGGGCCGTGAGGTCGAACATCATGCCCGCCACCCGGCGGGCGTTGGCGGCGTCGAGGTTGCCGGTGGGCTCGTCGGCGAACAGCAGGGCGGGGCTGGAGGCCAGCGCCCGGGCGAGCGCCACCCGCTGCTGCTCGCCGCCGGACAGCTGGTGCGGATAGTGCTTCGTCCGGCCGGAGAGGCCGACGCGCTCCAGCCAGTGGCGGGCGACGGCGGTGGCGTCCGGGGTGCGCGCGATCTCCAGTGGGGCCGCCACATTCTCCTCGGCCGTCATGCTGGGCAGCAGGTGGAAGGCCTGGAACACCAGGGAGACGCGGCCGCGCCGCAGCCGGGCGCGCCCGTCCTCGTCCAGCCGGCCGAGGTCCTTGCCGAACAGCAGGACGCGCCCGCCGCTCGGTTGCTCCAGGCCCGCGGCCACGGCGATCAGCGAAGACTTGCCGGAGCCGGACGGGCCCACCAGGGCCACCCGCTCGCCGGCCCCGATGCGCACGTCGAGCCCGCGCAGAATCTCCACCGGGCCCGCGGCCGACGGCAAGGTCAGCGAGACGTGTTCGAGGACCAGCGGGTCGGCGGGAGCGGACAAGGCGGGCTCGTGCGTTGGCGCATGAGAGACATGTCTCTAGATAGGAAGCGTCCATGGCCGAGACGACCGCCCACGCCCTTTCCCGTCGTCTGATCCTCGCCCTGCCGCTGGTTGGCTTGGCGGGCCCCCTGGCTGCAAAGGGGGCGCCGTCGGCCGCGCCCAAGGTGGTGACCGTCCTGGGCGATTCCATCACTGCCGGCCTGGGCCTGCCGGCGGCGCAGGCGCTGCCCGCCCAGCTGCACCTGGCGCTGAACCGGCTGGGGGTGCCCAATGTGGTGCGCGGCGCCGGCGTCTCCGGCGACACCACCGCGGGCGGGGCGGCCCGGGTCGACTTCAGCGTCCAGCGCGACCCCGCCTTGGCGGTGGTGGCCCTGGGCGGCAACGACCTGCTGCAGGGGGTCGATCCCAGGGTCGTGCGCGCCAACCTGGACAAGATCCTCGGGCGGCTGGCGCGGCGGGGCATCGCGGCCGTGCTGGCCGGGATCGCCGCCCCGCCGGAGATCGGCGCCGGCTACGCACGCGATTTCGACCGGGCCTTCGCGGACGCCGCCAAGCTCCATGGGGTGGCCTTCTACCCGGACCTGCTCGCCGGCGTCGGACGCGACCCGCGCCTCAAGCAGTCCGACGGTCTGCACCCCAACGCCCAGGGCGTCCGCGTGATCGCCGAGCGCCTGGCCCCCGTGGTGGCCCAGGCGCTGGCCAGGCGGAGGTAGCGTTTTTGTAAAGCTGGGTCCCCGCTTTCGCGGGGACGATCGGAACAATATTGGCGGCAGTCCTGCGCCCGTCGGCGCTCCACATGTCCTTCCGCTGTCGAGACGAGCCGACTTTCCGTTCGAAATCAGTACGATCCCCGGCGCAGCAGCACCGCGGGCACGGTGACGGCGATGATGTAGGCGTCGAGGCCGACATTGCGGCGGCGAGCGTAGACGCAGTCCAGGGCCACGCGGGTGCGATAGCTCACGTCGTTGCGCCCGCTCACCTGCCAAAGGCCGGTGATGCCGGGCTTCACCGCACAGTAGGTCTGGAAGCGGTGGCCGTATTTCGCAACCTCGGCCTCGACGATCGGCCGCGGTCCCACCATGCTCATGTCGCCGCGCAGCACATTGAGCAGCTGCGGCAGCTCGTCGAGGCTGGTCTTGCGCAGGAAGGCGCCCAGCTGGGTCACCCGGGGATCGCGGCGCAGCTTGTGATCGGCCTCCCACTCGGCGCGTGCGTCGGGGTCTGTGGCGAGCAGGGTCGCCAGCCGCTGCTCGGCGTCCACCGCCATGCTGCGGAACTTCAGGCAGTGGAAGGCGCGCCCGTCGCGGCCGATCCGGCGATGCGCGAACAGCACCGGGCCGCCGTCCTGGGCGAAGACCGCGACGCCGATCGCCAGCATCACCGGCAGCAGGAACAGCAGGGCCGCGGTCGCGACCAGCAGGTTCAGGAACGTGATCAGCGCCTCGTCGGCAGAGGCCCGCGCGACCGCCCGGGGCGGGGCGGACGCCGAAGAGCGCGCGTACACAAGATCGGACATCGGGTACTTTTCGGAAGCGAGCTGACGAAGCCATCTTCGTCACGACCGGCGAACAACCCACGGCTACGGTTGAGAGTTCCAGGTTGAGTCGAGAATTCGACAAACACCGGAAAAAGCTTTGCTTCTGACTGCCGAGCTTCAAAAATCCGAATATTGGCGCACGCCGAATAGGGCTGACGAGATCTGGACTGCCGCTCCGGATCAACGGCCCGCCGATCGCGCCTCCTCTCCCGAAGCGCGGATCCTCATCGTGAGCTCCACGGCGGCCTGGGCGCCGTCGCGGCTGGCGTCTGCGCCGCGCGCGACCGTCACGCCGTCCTCGTCATAGACGCTCCAGGCCCACCCCTCTTCGACCTGGGAGAGCGAATAGGCGAAGGAAGGCGGGTTCTGCATCGCAACAACTCCTGGGCCATAGTGCCCACCGAACACCATGGTGGCGCAATCGGTTTCGAAGTGACCGTCACATTTTCGCAACTGCAGCACGCTCCGCGTCAACGGGGCGAACCGGCGCCGTCGCTCGCGAGTTGTGCTCCCGCTTTTCAGCGGAGCTTCGACCTTGCCCTACCTGGATTATCTCGGCGATCCGATGCCGGTGAGCGCCGCGCCTGCCTCGAGCGTGTCCGGCACGAGCGCCGGCGGCGAGACCCTGACCGCGCCGGCCGGCCCCTCGGCGGTGGATTCCGGCGGCGGGCCCGGCGACCTGATGGTCGGCTCATCCGGCGACAACGTCTTCTACGTCCGCGACCGGACGGACCAGGTGCAGGTCGCGGCGGGCTTGCCGGGCATCAAGTCGGTGGTGGCCTACACGCCCTTCGCCCTGCCGGCGAACGTCCAGAACCTGGACGCCACCGGCTCCTACGCCTTCGCCGTCGGCAACAGCCTGAACAACCTGATCATCGCCCACAGCGATCACGAGACCCTGTACGGCGGGCCGGGAAACGACGTGCTGGTCGGCGCCGGCAACGGCACGAGCTACGTCGTGGCGACCGGCCAGGGAAACGACGTCATCTACGACTTCACCCCGGCCGACAGCGTGCGGCTGATCGGTTCGGGTTTCAGGAGCTTCTCGGACGTCCAGGCGGCGATGCGCCAGCAGGGCGCCGACGTGGTCGTGCAGATCGATCCGAACGAGACCCTGACCCTGCGCAACACCAACCTCGGCCAGTTTCAGCCGGCCAACTTCCTGCTGCCGCTCGACCGCTCCAAGCTGGGGCCGCTTACCTTCGACGACGAGTTCAACAGCCTGCAGCTCTATGATCCGGCGACCGGGACCGGCCAGTGGCTGCCGGACTTCGGCTCCGACCCGACCCAGCAGTACGACTACCGCCTGCCGCAGAACGGCGAGCAGCAGGCCTACACCACGGGGGCCTTCACCGGGACCGGGACGCGCCCGCTGGGCTACAATCCGTTCAGCGTGGCGAACGGCGTGCTCACCATCACCGCCCAGCCGATCGCCTACCAGGACCAGGCGACCGCCTTCGGCGCCACCTATGCCTCCGGCCTGATCGACACCCGCTATCTGTTCGCGCAGAAGTACGGCTACTTCGAGATCCGCATGGCGCTGCCCGACGCCCAGGGCGCCTGGCCGGCCTTCTGGATGGTCCCCGATCCCAATCCGAACGGGATCGAGGCGGACATCGGCGAGAACACCGCGATCGACGGGGCCATCGACCACATCCGCGCCTATGGAGACGGCCAGGTGCTGGGCTACGCCGAGGCGCTGAAGACTGGCGACCCCTCGGGCTTCCACAACTACGGCCTAAAGTGGACCCCGCAGACGCTGACCTACTACTACGACGACGTGGCGGTCTATCAGATCCCCACCCCGGCCGACTGGACCCAGCCGATGTACATGCTGGCGAACCTGGCGGTGGGCGGCTACGGCGGCCAGCCGAACGGCGCGGATTTTCCGGCCTCCATGCAGATCGACTATGTGCGCGCCTATGCCCTGGGCGACGGATCGAGCGTGGTGCAGCATGCGACCCCGCCGACGTTCGGCACGGCCGGCAGCGACGCGCTCGTCGCCCGCAGCGGCGGCGGCCAGACGCTCTACGGTCTGGCCGGCGACGACACCCTCACCGCCGCCAACGGAAGCAACAGCCTGTTTGGCGGGGACGGCGCCGACTCCATCCTGGGCGGGACCGGCTTCGACCAGGTGAACGGCAACAAGGGCGACGACACCATCGTCGGCCGCTCCAGCCTCGGCGACTGGCTGCTGGGCGGCCAGGGAAACGATTCCATCGACGCCCGCCAGGCCGTCGGCCATGACATCCTCAACGGCAACCTGGGCAACGACATCGTCCTGGGGGGAAACGGCGGCGATTCCCTGCGCGGCGGTAAGGGCGACGACCTGGTCGTCGGCGGCGCCGGCAACGACTGGCTCTCCGGAGACATTGGGCACGACACCCTGACCGGCGGCGGCGGCGCCGACACCTTCCACGTCGCCTCGAACAACACGCTGACCGTGATCACCGACTTCAGCTACGCCCAGGGCGACCGCGTGCTGCTCGACACGGGCGCCCAGTACACGCCCTCTCAAGCGGGCGCCGACGTACATGTCGCCGTGAGCGGCGGCGGCGAGATCGTCCTGCAGAACACCCAGCTCTCCAGCCTGGGCTCTGGCTGGATCCTGGTGTCGTGAAAGCCCAATCCGGGGGAAATCCGACGATCGGCCGCGCCTGGGCGGAACAGGTGAAGCTTCACGGGAGTTGGTGCGGGCGCGGAAGCCGTCTGCTGCGGCGCCGCAACCGTCTGGTCGCGATCCGAGGAACATCCCCATGCGCAGGCGTCTGCCCTCGCTCACCGCCGCGGCGCTTCTCGCGCTCGGCTGCGCTCCGGCGCTGGCCGCTACGGCCGACCTTCCGCCCCCCGACGCCTACAGCCATGCCTCGGGGTCCGGCGAATACCGCATCGAGCCGCTCGACATGCTCGACATCAACGTGTCGCAGGTGGCGGACCTCTCCAAGCCCGTCCAGGTCGACACCGCCGGCAAGGTCCTGCTGCCGCTGGTGGGCCAGATCCAGGCCGCCGGGCGCACGCCCGCCGAGCTGTCCGACGACATCGCAGGCGCGCTCAAAAAGAAGTACATGAAGGATCCGCAGGTGGTCGTGGGCGTCAAGGAGGCCCAGGGCCAGAAGGTCACGGTCGACGGCGCAGTCGGCCAGCCCGGCATGTATCCGCTGGCCGGCCCCACCACCCTGATGCGGGCCGTCTCCATGGCCAAGGGGGCGGACCCGCACTTCGCCAACGTGCACCGGGTGGCGATCTTCCGCACGATCAACGGCCAGCGCCGCAGCGCCTTCTATGACCTGGCGCAGATCCGCAGCGGACGGGCCGAGGATCCGCCGGTCTACGGCAGCGACATCGTCGTGGTCGACACCTCCGGCTCGAAGAGCTTCTTCAACAACTACTCCGGCGCCTTCGGCAGCGGCATGGGCCTTCTCGGCATGTTGATCCGGCCGTGGTGACCGGCGGTTGCGCAACCCGCGGGGCACGGCGCGCAAGGCGCATGCTGCGCCGGAACCGCCCTGCTCCGGCGGGGTTATTGGCGACGCTAGTTTCCGAATTTTGGGTGGGGTCCAAAGGGCCCGTCGAGGAGCGCGCGATGGCGAGGGACAGAGGTCCGAACGCGCCACGCCACAAGGGGAGCCCGCGCGCCACCCTGCCCCACCCCTGCCCTCCAGTCGAACGCAGGTCCACATGAACACCACTCTCATCCCGATCGCCCAGGAACTGCCCGCCCACCCGGGGCAGCCGTTTCGGCCTATCGAACCGGAGCGGATGCATCTGCGTCAGCTGTTCGGCATAATCCTGCAGCGCGCCAAGCTCGGGCTGGGCGTGGCCGCCGTGGTCTTCGTCCTGGTGCTTGCGGCCTTCGCGATGAAGACGCCGACCTATTCGGCCATGGGCTCGGTGGTCATCGACCCGCGGCACGAGAACCTGGCCCAGGCCGACCAGAAGCAGCAGGGCTGGCTGCCGCCGGACACCAGCGCCGTCGACACCCAGGTCGAGGTGCTGCGCTCGCCGGCGCTGGCCGAGGCGGTGGTGCGGCGGCTGCAGCTCTGGAACGATCCCGAGTTCAATCCGCAGATGCGGCCCGGGCTGTTCGGCCTGACGCCGGCGCATCCGCCGATCGCCAATCCCGACCCGCACCTCGTGGCGGGCGTGACCAACGCGCTGATGGCGCACATGTGGGCGCGCCGGGCGGGCCTGACCTACGTGGTCGAGGTGGGCTCCACCTCCACCTCGCCGCAGAAGGCGGCGATGCTGACCAACACGGTGATGGACACCTATCTGAAGCGCCAGCTCGACAATAAGCTCGCCTCCGTCACCCGGGCGAACAAGGAGCTCGGGATGAGCCTGGAGAAGATGCGCCAGGACGCCGAGGCGGCGGAAGCCAGGGTGCAGGAATACAAGAACGCCCACGGCCTGTTCAGCGCCGAGGGGGCGACCATGGCCGAGCAGGAGGTCTCGACTCTCAACCAGCAGATCGCCATCGCCAAGGCCGACGCGGCGGAGAAGGCCGCCCGCTACGCCGCGGCCCAGGCGCAGCTGCGCAACGGCGGCGGCGGCGCGGACGTCGGCGCGGCCCTGGGCTCGGAGACCATCAAGGAGCTGCGCAAGCAGGAAGCCGAGCTGTCGGTGAAGCTGGCCCAGCTGCAGACCGACTTCACGCCGGAATATCCCGACGTGAAGCGCACCGCCGCCCAGTTGCGGGACGTGCGCGCCCAGATCCAGAGCGAGATCAACCGCATCCTTTCCAATCTGAAGGCCGAGGCCCAGGCGGCGGCCGGCCGCGAGTCCTCGCTGAGCAGCAGCCGCGGCGCGGCGCAAGGCGGGCTGGCCGCCAACGGCCAGGCGCAGGTGGGCTTGCTGGCCCTGCAGCAGCGCGCCGAGGCGGCCAAGCAGATCTACGAGGCCTACCTCAACCGCGCCAAGGAGGTGGCGGCCGAGGGCAGCATCCAGCAGGCCGACGGCAGCATCAACTCGCAGGCCCAGGTCCCGACCCAGCCCTACTCGCCGAACATGCGGCTGGGCGCGGCGCTCGCCCTGCTCGCCAGCCTGGTGGCGGCCGGCGCGGCCATGCTGATGGCGGAGTTCTGGGACAAGCACCTGCGCTCGCGCCTCGACGTCGAGCGCGAGCTGGGCGTGCCGTTCGCCGGCGTCCTGCCGGACTTCCGCTCGGTGAAGCCCAAGGGTCTGCGCGGCCCCGCCGCCGAACCCGCGGAATACCTGGTCGACTATCCCTTCTCCGGCTTCGCCGAGGCGTTCCGCAACCTGCGCGCCTTCCTGATGATCAGCTCGCGGGACGACGACGCCAAGCTGATCGCCGTGACCTCCGCGGTGCCGCGGGAGGGCAAGAGCCTGACCTCCTTCTGCCTGGCCCGCACGCTCGCGCTGTCCGGCTCGAAGGTGGTGCTGGTGGACTGCGACCTGCGCCAGCGCGGCACGAGCAAGCTGGCCGGCCAGAACGAGGTGGGCCTGGTCGAGGTGGTGCAGGACAAGGTCCCGCTCGAGGAGGCGCTGATCCACGATCCGAAGTCGAACTGCTACGTCCTGCCGGCGGCCGGCAAGTCGACGCCCTACGACCTGTTCTCCAATCCGGAGACCGACGCAGTGCTACGCAAGCTCGCAGACGACTTCGACTATGTGATCCTCGACGCCCCGCCGATCCTGGGCGTGGCCGACGCACGCATCCTGGCGGCCAAGGCCGACCGCGTCCTCTATCTGGTGCAGTGGAACAAGACCCCGCTGCGCGCGGCGCAGTCGGCGGTCGACATCCTGCAGGAGTGCGGGGCCAATGTGGCCGGGGCCCTGCTCACCAAGGTCAACGTCAAGGGCCAGGCGCGCTACGGCTACGGGGACTCCAGCGACTACTACGGCTACTTCAAGAACTACTACATCGCGGCGGCCTGAGAGGTCAGGAGCGTCCGATGCGAGCCAGATCTTCGTGCACGGAGCGCCGGACCGGTCCCCGGCGCCCCGCGGCCTCGCCCCGCAAAGCCTCGCCCCTCGTCGTCGCCGCGGCGCTGGCGCTCGCCGCCTGCGTGCGGGCGGCCGATCCGGCCGCGGCCACGCCCGCCGCCCCGCTGACCCACAGCCCCGACGGGCGGCCGCTCACGCTCAGCTTCGCCGACGAGTTCGACAGCTTCCGGCCTTGGCGCGGCGGCAAGGGCGTGTGGCGCACCACCTTCAAGGACGGCGCTTCGGATGATCCTGTCGAGTTGCGCACGCTGCGCAACAACAAGGAGCTGGAGCTCTACGTCGATCCCGGCATGCGGCTGGGCGCAGGCGCGATCGGCATCCACCCGGCCTCGGCGCTCGATCCCTTCGTCGTCCACGGCGGCGTGCTGGACATCGTGGCCCAGCCGGCGCCCCCGGGCCTGGCGCGAGAGCTGCACGGCTTCCGCTTCACCTCGGGCCTGATCTCTACGCAGCCCTCCTTCGCCCAGACCTACGGCTACTTCGAGATGCGCGCGAAGCTGCCGGCGGGCAAAGGGATCTGGCCGGCCTTCTGGCTGCTGCCAACCGACCTCGGCTGGCCGCCGGAGCTCGACGTGATGGAAAACATCGGCGACCCGACCACCATTTACATGACCGCCCACTCCGCCGTCGCCGACCGGCCCGCCGACAAGGCTCAGATCAGCCCCGGCCAGTTCCACGTCTTCGCCGTCGCCTGGGACCCGAAGCAGATCGTCTGGTACGTCGACGGGCGCGAGGCCAAGCGCCAGCCCACGCCGCCGGACATGAACAAGCCCATGTACATGGTGGCCAACGTCGCCGTGGGCGGCTCCTGGCCGGGCGATCCTGACGCCAGCACACCCTGGCCCGCCCGCATGAGCATCGACTACATCCGCGCCTACAGGTTCGCCCGATGAGCGCCTCCTGGGACAGTCTCGGCCCTTACCCTGGGAAGGGGGCGCCCACCCGCCCGCGGCGGATCCGCGGCGGGGAGATCCCCATTCCCAACCCGGTCAGCTGGCGCGAGCAGAGGCGGCGCGCCCGCACGTCCCAGCTCGCCGCCGCCCAGCGCGCGGCCCACGCCCGTCCCGAACCGCTGTCGGACCAGCCGGACCTCGGCTTCAGCATCGCCGGGGTGACGTTCGACGCGGACGCGCTCTTCGCCTTCGGCCTGTTCCTGCCGATGGTCTTCCTGGTCCAGTTCGCCACCTTGGGCGCGGCGGCGATCGCAGGCCTGATCCCCATCTACCTGTTCGTCCGCCGCAAGCAGCTCGCGCGGGTGCTGACGCCGCGGGCCTTCCTGTTCGCCTTCCCCGCGTTTGCCCTCTTCACCGTGGTCTATTCGCCGACCCAGAAGGACACCCTGCGCTTCGCCCTCGAGCTCGGCATCACCGTCACCGCGGCGCTGCTCCTGTCATCGGCGCGTAACCAGCGGGCGGTGCTCCGGGCCATCGCCCTGGCCTTCCTGATCTATGTCGCTGACGCCGTGCTGACCGGCGCACGGGTGCAGGTCGGCGCCAACGGCGGCGACGCCTTCTCGGGCCTGACCGACAGCAAGAACCTGATGGCCGACATCGCCTCCACCGGCCTGATCGTCTCCGTCGCGGTGCTGATCATCTCGCTGCGCGAGCGCAAGTGGCTGTGGGCGAGCCTGGCCTACGCCGCCATCGCCCTGGACCTCTACTGCGTGGCGGCGGCCCGCTCGGCGGGCGCGATCCTGGGCCTGGCGATGGGGCTCACCCCGCTGCTGGTGCTGAGCCCGCTGGTGGCGGCCGGCAAGGCGCTGCGCGGCTGGCTGACCGCGACGGTGGCGCTGGTCCTCGTCGTTGTGGGCTTGAACTACCGGGTGCTCGCCGAGGCCCTGATGAACCTGAGCGCCGACCTGTTCGACAAGGACCCGACGCTCACCGGCCGCACCTATCTGTGGTACCGCGCCTTCGACCTGATCCACGAACGGCCCCTGCTCGGGCGCGGCTACTTTTCCTTCTGGCTGCAGGGCAACATCGACGCCGAAGGGCTGTGGCGCTACGCCGGCATCGCCGAGCGGAGCGGCTTCAACTTCCACAACACCCTGGTCGACCTCCTGGTCACGGTGGGCTGGATCGGGGCCGGCGTGCTGCTGGTGACCGTGCTGGTCGGCGCCATGGCGCTGATCCGCCGGTTCGTGCTGCGCCCCGACCTTCCGCTGGTGTTCTGGATCTCGATCTTCCTCTACGAGCTCGCGCGCACGCCGATCGAGACCCTCGGCATCCAGCCCTTCTACTTCTCGACCACGCTCGTGTTCGGCGCGCTGGGCGCGGCCTTCGGCGCCCTGCCCCAGCGGCGCAGCGCGCACCGGCCGATCCGCGGCGCGGTCACCGTCCAGGCCTGGGCGGTGGACTACGCCCGCGAAGCCTGGGCCAACCCGCGGCTCGTGCCCGCCAAGGGCGCGCTGCGCGTCCTGAGGAGCGAAGAGGCCGACGGATGACCCTGGCGGGGGAGGCTCAGCCCGTGCGCGCAAAGCGCCGCAGCATCCTGCATTCCAGCTCGCTGGGCGCGCTGGCCAACAGCGGGGCGAGCGCGCTTCGGCTGATCTGCCAGCTCGCGCTGCTGCCGATCCTCGCCCGGCTGCTGGGGCCCTCGGAATACGGCCTGGTGGCGCTCGCCATGCCGGTGATCTTCCTGGCCAATGTGATCGCCGACGGAGGCCTGGTGGCGGCGCTGGGGCGCCTGCGCGAGGCCAGCCGCACGGTGGAATCCACCGCCTTCTGGGTCACGGTCGGCGTGGGGACGGTGCTGACGCTCGCCGCCTGCGCCGCGGCCTTCCCGATTGGCTGGGCGCTGCGCCAGCCCGGCCTGCCCTGGCTGATCCTCGGGCTCAGCCCGATCCTCCTCATGAACAGCGCCACCGCCGTTTTCAACGGCCGCATCATCCGCGAGCGGCGCTTCGGCGTGTTCGCCGCGGGCGATGCGCTGGCGACCCTCTCGGGCGCGGCCGCGGCCCTGCTGGCGGCGACCCATGGCTGGGGAGCCTGGAGCCTGGTCGCCCAGCAGCTGGCGCTGTGGGTCTGCAAGCTCGCCTGGATCACCAGCCGCGGCGGCGCGCAGATCGGCCCGGTCTTCCGCTTTGCCGAGGTCCGTGAGCTGGTCAGCTTCGGGGCCAACAACATCGGCGCGACCATCGCCGACTTCGTCTCGAAGAACGTCGACAACATGATCATCGGCGGCGTGCTGGGCGCAACCCCGCTCGGCTACTACGCCATGGCCTACCAGGTGATCCGCGTGCCCGACATGCTGATCTCCGGCCCGTTCTGGTTCTACATCTTCACCGCCCTGTCCCGCGCCGCCCACGAGGCCGAGCGCGGCGGCGATCGCGCCGCCATCCAGGCGCTCGCCCGCGCCGGGCTCAGGCTCAGCGCCGCGGCGCTCGCCCCCCTCTTCTGCGGCCTCGCGCTGGTGGCCGACCTCGCCGTGCCGCTGTTCCTCGGGCCGAAGTGGACGGGCGCCATCGGCGCCCTGCGCTTCCTGGCGGCGGCGGGGCTCGGCTTCTGCCTGTGCTCGACCATGGCCGCCATGCTGATGGGCTTGGGCAAGTCCGCGCTGCAGCTGAGGCTCGCGGTGGCCCTGGGCCTGGCCACCATCGTCACGGTGGCGGGCGCGGTGAGCTTCGGGGTCGAGCCGGTCTCCGCGGCGCTCGCTTGCGGCGTCTGGGCGGTCGGCCTCTTCTACGTCGACCAGCTCGCCCGCGATTTGAAGACCACCCGCGCGGGCCTGCTTCGCGCCTTCGGCCCGGCGCTGGCCGGGTGCCTCGCCCTGGCCGCCGCCGTGCTCTCGGCGCGCCAGCTCCTGCAGGCCGCGCCGCCCGGCGCGGTGCTGGCCGCCGCCATCCTGGCCGGCGCCGCGGCCTACGCCGCGGTCGTCGGGCTGGTCGCCCGCCGGCGTTTGCTGGAGGACGCCCGGACCTTCAGCCACGCCCACGCCGACGCCCGCGCCCCCGATGCCGCCCTGATCGAAGCCGAGAGCGCCCTGCATCCGGCGGCGTGAGCCGCGCTCACGAGGTGCGCACGGCCTGCGCCCCGGCCGGCTCGCGCCGCCCCACCGGCACGGTGCCGGTCGCGTGCGCGCAGGCCCGGGCGGTGAGCGCCAGGATCGTCAGGGTCGGGTTCTGCGCTCCCTGCGAAGGGAAGCAGGCCCCGTCGGTGACGTAGAGGCCGCGCGCGTCCCAGCACTGGTTCCAGGGGTCGAGGACCGCGTGCCTGGGATCCTCGCCCATCCGCGCCGTGCCGCATTCGTGGATCGCCGCGCCAGGGACGGCCGGGGCGGTCATCCGCCGGGTGAAGCGCACGCCGAACAGCTCGCCGAGCTCGCGCACCACCCGCACCTGGTCCTCGCCGCGCCGGCGCTCGGCCTCGCTGTGGCGGCAGACGATCCGCAGGGTGGGCAGGCCGAAGGCGTCGCGCCGCTCGCGGTCGAGCGTCACGCCGTTCTCCCGCCGCGGCAGCATTTCGGCGAAGGAGACGCAGTTGAGCCAGGAGCGCCCCTTGCCGATCGACCAGCGGTACAGTTGGGCGCCGTGGCCGCGGGAGCCTGTGTCCGCGGTTCGTGCGCCGCTGCGCAAGTCGAGCCTCGGCAGGTAGACGCAGCGGCCCGGCAGGTTCTCCACTGGCGCGCCCGGCAGCGGGCCGGCCACGCCCTCGCCGGAGAGGATCACATGGTCCATCAGGTAGCGGCCGAGCGCGCCGGAGCGGGCGCCGATCGGACCCGAGGGCGGCTCCGAGGCCAGCAGGATGCGGGTCGACTCCAGCGCCGAGGCGCAGAGGAAGACCACCGGCGCGCGGACCTCGCGCAGGGCGCCGGTCTGCCGGTCGACGAAGCGGACGCCGGTCACCGCCCCGCCGCGATCGACCAGCACCTCACTCACAACCGCCCCGCGGCGGCACCAGAGGCGGCCGGCGCCCGCCGCCGGCTCGAGCCCATCCAGCGGCGGGGCGGAGCGGCCGATCCTCGGCCGGGTCGCCGGCCAGCGCGCGCGGACGAGCTCGATCGCCTCGCGCTCGGCGGGAGTCGGAACGGTCTGCCGGTGCGGCGGGATATCCTGGTCCGGGCCGCCCGAGACGCCCAGCAGGTCCTCCACATAGTCATACCAGGGCGAGAGCTCGCCCGGCTCCAGCGGCCAGGGCGGGGTCTGGCCATCCTCGGGGCGCAGGTCCTCGGGCGTCATGCGGTAGTACTGCCGGCCATGGCCGGGCACGATCATCTTTCCGCCGATCTGCTCGGTGCGGAACCAGTGGAAGTCCGAGCCGTCCTCGACCTGGTAGGGCCGCTCGCGGTCACTGACGAAGGAGTCCGGCGCCAGCGGCCAGGCGAAGCAACGCGCCTGCACCGGCTGGTCCACGCGGCCAAGCAGGCGCAGCGCCCGCACGCCGGTGTCGACCAGCCGGGGCGGCAGGACGGTCTGCAGCTTCGGATCGGCGAGGCCCTTGACCAGGGCGTGGGTCGTGGTGCGCACGGGCGCGGCGAAGAAGCCCGGCCGCAAGCCCGCGTCCAGCACCAGCACGGCCAGCCCCGCCCCCGTGAGCTGCAGCGCCGCCAGGCCGCCGCTCGCGCCGGCGCCCACGACGATGGCGTCGAAGCCGGCGGCGCTGTCCAGCGCGCCCGGGTCGGTCCGGGCGATGGCTTCGGCGAGGGCCGGGCCTATGGGGAAGCTCATTTGGGAAAAGCCCTGATCAGGTGATGACGCATGGAACTGGTCGGCCTGCTTCCGCCTTACGAGCGCAGCCGTGCGGCGCGGCGGCGGAGGCGCAGTTGACGACGATGGAGAACGCAGAGGTCGCCCGCGGCCTGCTGCCGGCGGGGGCGCCGAGATTGGGCCTGGGCTGCGGCGACCTTTATGGCGGCGTGGCGGAACCGGCGTCGCTGCGCTTGCTGCACGCCGCCTACGATCACGGGATCCGCTGGTTCGACGTGGCGCGGCTCTACGGAAACGGCCAGGCCGAGCAGGTCATGGGGCGCGCCTTCGCTGGCCGCCGCGATCAGGTGGTGATCGTCAGCAAGGCCGGGATCGTCCCCTGGAGCATGCAGACGGCGGCCCGCCTGAGGCGCAAGGCGCTGACCACGACCACCCGGCTCGCGCCCTTCGCCCGCGCCGTGCTGCCCGAGCCGCCGCCCGCCCGGGAACGCTATGGCGCCTTCGCCCCCGCCGAGTTGCGGAAGAGCGTGGAGAGGTCCCTGCGCGCCCTGCGGACCGACCACCTCGACGTCCTGATGCTGCACGAGTGCGAGCTTCCCGATGCGACCCGGCCTGAAACGCTGAGCCTGCTGCAGAGGTTGCGCACCGAGGGAAAGGTCCGCGCCTTCGGGATCGCAACGCGGTTTCCGCAGGCGCAGTCGATCCTGCAGGCCGGTCCGGACCGCTTCGCCGCGGCGCAATTCCCGAGCGACATCTTCAGCCGCAACGAAGGGCGTTTGCCCCCGGCGTGGCGCGGCCTGACGATCACCCATTCGATCCTGAAGGGCGCCCTGCCGCGCCTCGACGGCGAGCGCAGGGACGGGCTCGCAGGGCTGCTGCTGCAGGACGCGCTCGCCAGCCATGACGGCGTGGTCCTGTTCACGACCTCGCGGCCGGAGCGGATCGCCGAGGCCGTGGAAGCCGCCCGCCGGCCCGCTCGGGCGCGGCTGAGTGAGTTTCTCGACCAGCCACACCTCCCCCGCGAAGCGGCGGACGGTCCCCCTCCCGCCGCTTCGCTGGGGAGGTAGGAAGCCCTCCCGCCCTCCGCGCCAGGCGGGCGAGCCGGCGGACCCAGGCCGGGCGGGTGGCAG
Source organism: uncultured Phenylobacterium sp. (assembly GCA_966434565.1). Lineage (GTDB taxonomy): Bacteria > Pseudomonadota > Alphaproteobacteria > Caulobacterales > Caulobacteraceae > Phenylobacterium. The sequence goes on along the minus strand of CBJNAS010000005.1, from coordinate 12,848 downwards.
CCTGGAGCTTCCAGGCCAGCACGCGGCGGGCGATCGGGCGCGGCGCCCAGCCCACCAGCCCCCACCAGGCCGACAGCATCAGCCGGCGCATGGGCGAGACTGGCAGGCCGCGCATCGCTCGCACCGCGTCGGCCGCCAGCCTGCGGCGGTCGTCGTGCGCCTCGCCCAGGAGGGCCGCGGCCGCGCGCTCTTCCAGGTGGATGGGGTCGTTGCGCCCGGGCTCGCAGGGTTGCGACAGGCCGAGCCGGCGCGCGTGCGCCGCCAGGGCTTCATAGCGCCGCTCGTCGTGGAACACCCGCCAGGCGGCGCGCGCGCCGATGGCGGACTGGGAGTGATTCACGCCGTGCTGGCAGTAGGCCCCCAGCCGCGCCTCGATGGTCACCACCGCGCCGTAGAGCGGCGCCACCGTCGACAGATAGCCGTCGCCCCCCTGGCGGAAGGCCTCGGCGTCCATCGGCAGCACCGCCTGCAGCACCCGGCGCTCGAAGGCCAGCCCCGAGGTCACGGTGGTGGAATAGCGCCCCTTGTGCAGCAGCAGCGGGACGACGTCGCCGTCCTCCCAGGCCGTCTCGCGCGAGGGATAGACGTCGATCGGCCGGCCCTCGGCGTCCACCAGGTCGAGCCGGTGCTGGTACTGGGCGGCCGCAGACGCGCGGCGGCGCATCACCTGCTCGACGGCGTGAGGGTAGAGGAAATCGTCGGCGTCGAGAAAGATGACCAGCTCGCCGGTCGAGGCGGCAAAACCGGCGTTCATCGCGCCCCCGTGCCCGCCGTTGCGGGCCTGCAGCACCGGACGGACCCGCGCGCCGTAGGCGGCGATCACCTCGCGGGAGTCGTCGGTGGAGGCGTCGTCGACCACCACCACCTCGACCTCGGGCCAGGTCTGGGCAAGCGCGCTGTCCAGGCTACGGCGCAGGAAGCGCGCATAGTTGTAGTTCAGCACCACGATGCTGGCCCGGGCCATGTCGTCCCTCCCCTCGATCATGACGTTCCCAGGGCGCCCGGCCTGGGCGTCGCCGCGCGGCCCTGCAGCCGGATGGCCTTCGGCAGCGCGCGCAGCGCCGCGGTCAGCGGCCGCTCCAGGAACAGGAACAGCAGCCAGCCGGCGCCCGCCGAGGCGACGAGGCAGACCGTGACCCGCACCGCGGTGGGCGCCGCGCCGGCAAGCCGCGCGACCAGGGCCACGACGAAAAGGTGGAACAGGTAGATGGAATAGGAGCCGTCACCGAGCGCCTTGGGCAGGCGCCAGCAGCGCACCGCGCCGGCCCCCTCCAGCATCAGGGCGCCGCAGACCAGGGCGAAGGCCGGCAGGCCCCAGTAGACGGCGCGGAACGGGCCTTCGCGCACGCCCAAGGCCTGCTCGATCGCGAAGACCACGAGCCCTGCCGCCACCAGGCTCCAGCCGGCCAGGCGGCCCGCAAGCCGCCCCGCCAACCAGGCGCGCCCAAGCCAGACACCCCCCAGGAACTCGGCCAGGTTGAGGCTGGTGTAGGTGGCGGCGATCGGGTCGCGCGGCCGCAGCAACAGTCCCGCGGCCATCAGAACGGCGAAGCCCGCGGTCAGCGCAAGGATCTGCCGGCGCCGCGGCAGCAGCAAGGCCGCGGCGAATACCGCGTAGAAGAACATCTCGTAGTTCAGCGTCCAGCCCTGGGTGAGCACCGGATAATGGAGACCCCAGCCGTCGACATAGGGCATGAAGGCCAGCGAGCGGACGACATCCAGTCCGCTGAACGGCGGCTCCCAGAGAAAGTGCGGCCGCACCACGGCGACCAGCACGGCGAGCAGGGTCGCCACCCAGTAGGGCGGGGCGACGCGGACCAGCCTGCGCCAGATGAAGGCCCCGGGACGCCTTTCGGCGCTCTCGGTCAGGGTCCACATGATGAAGCCGCTGATGACGAAGAAGACGTCCACCCCGGCGGCGCCGACAGGGAACCTGTGCTGTTCGGATTCGAAGGCGTGGAACGCCACCACGACCAGCGCGGCGAGGGCGCGCAGATATTGGATCGAAACGATCTGCCGCGGCCGGGCGGGCATCAGACGGCGCGCGGCGGAGCTGCGACGAAGGGCTGGGCCTTGCGGCCGCCGCCTGGGCTCGCGAGCCGGATCCAGAAGCCTGCGGACCAGGCCAGGTGCATGATCATCGCCGCCGGCCCGCTGAGCAGGATCGCGGGGTCGCGCTCGCGCCAGGCCAGGAGGCCGCCGAACGACAGCGCGCCGAGCGCCCAGACCAGGGCCGGGAGGGCCAGCGGCCAGAACAGCGGCGAGAGCGCGAAGCCCGCCACGGCCGGCGCCACGGCGAGCGGCAGCGCCTGGCGCATCTTGAGCGGGGTATGGTGCTTGAGCACCGTGCGAGCCCGGCCGCGGCCATAGCTGACGTACTGCTTCCACAGCGCGCCCGGCGAGCGGCGCGGGTGATAGGCGATGCGCGCCTGGTCGGTGAGCCAGATCCGGCCGCCCCGCCCGCCGAGCCGGATGTCGAGCTCGGCGTCCTCGTTGTGGCTGAAGCTCTCGTCATAGCCGCCGATGGCCTGGTAGGCGGCGAGGTCGAAAAGGGCGTGATGGCCATGGTCGACCCATTGGCCGCGGGTCGCCTTGCGGTGCGCGGAGCCGCCGGTTCCCAGTACGGAGTTCTGGGCCGCGGCCACGGCGCGCTGGAAGCCGGTATCGCCGACCGTGTCCATCGACACCACCACCGACGAGGCGCCCGTGCGCAACGCCTCCTCGATCAGGGTGGAGACGTAGTTCCGCGGATAGTTGGAGTGGGCGTCGACGCGCACCAGCCAGGGGCGGTCGCCCGCCGTGGCGGTGACCGCGAGATTCAGGCCCGTGCTCTGGATCCGCCCCGGATTGTCGAGCAGGCGCACCCGCGCCTCACGCTCGCAAATCCGCCCCACGATGTCGCGCGTGCCGTCGCTCGAGCCGCCGTCGGCCACCACCACCAGCGGGTCGACGAGGCGGTCGTCGTCTAGCACCTGGGCGATCACCTTCTCGATCACCTTGGCTTCGTTCAGGGCAGGGATGACGATCAGGGCGCGCTTGTCCGCGGCGGGCTCCGCTTCCAGCCGCACCACCGGCGCGGCGCCTGGCGTCAGGACGCGCGTCTCCGGTTCCAAGGTCCGCGTGTGTGGCCGCGGCGCACGCAGTTCCGGCGCGAAGCTGCGCGGCTCGGCGAGCGACCGCGGGCGAACTGGCTCGGCGGTGCTTCGCGGCGACGACGACGGGACCTGATCCTTGGGCGTCTGCATCTCGAATGTCCGATCCTGGGCTCGACCGGCGGAAGTCTGCGGTGATGTCGCGTGACGGGCGTCAAACAGCCGCGCTTGGATTAGGTTCCGGTCGATTTCGCCTTCCAAGCATGTGCTTCAATTCAGCTGGGCGTCGGGCGGTCGCCAGAAGGCGGCGTGCCGGGCGGCGGGCCCGCTCGCGCCGGCTTCGGATGACCGCCCCAGGTGCGCCGGCCTGGTCCGCATGCCGCTCCGGCAGGCGGCGATCGCGTCCACCAGGGCGCGGCAATCGGCGTCGCGGCTGACGAAGGCGTCGGCCGGCTGGGCCTCAAGCTCGCGCTGCATCCGCGCATAGCCGGCCGGCGTCAGGCGGGCGAAAAAGTCCTCGAGCCCGTCGGGATCGGCGAGCCGCACCCCGTATCCGCGCCGGGCCAGGAAGCGGCCGGTGTTCACCTCGGCGAGCGCAATCGGGATCGCTCCGAAGCGGCTGGCCTCATAGAGCCGGTTCGGCAGCAGCCAAGAGGAGTTCAGACCTTCCTCCATGTAGTCGATCGCCCAGGCGAAATGGACTTCGCCATAGAGGCGCGGCAGGTCCTCCGCGGCATAGGCGCCGCCGAAGCGCAGGTTGGGAAGGCGTGCCACCTGCGCGTCGAAATCGTCGAACTCACGGTAGGCGGGACGCCCGAAGAGCGAGACGTCGACCAGGTCGGGCCGGCGCTCGGCCAGGGCCTTCAGCATGTCCAGGCTCTTGCGGCAGCGGATCGCTCCCAGCCAGCCGATCCGCCACGGCGGCCCCAGGGGCCGCAGCGCCGGCGTGGCCACGGGCGAGGCTGCAGGGATCGGGGGCGCGCCCAGTTCCAGCACCTTGTTCTCCACCAGGAGGGCGCGGGTGCGCGCCGCCTCGGCCAGGCCCTGGCGCGCCGCGAAGTAGCGTTCGAGGAAGGCCGGCGAGCTGACGATCAGCAGGTCGCTGTGGCGCAGCAGCGCGCGCTCGAGCGCCCGCATGGCGCGGCTTTCGAGCCCCTCGCCCACCATCATCCGGTGGATGTCGAGGCACTCGTACACCAGCGGGCCGCCCAGCCCGCACGCGGCCCGCGCCGCGCTGGCGACCGCCAGCATCTCCAGGCTGCGCGCCATCACCGCATCACAGCCGTCCAGCAAGGACCTCCAGCGCGCGCTGCCCAGGGCGGCCATGGCCGTGGCCTTGGCCCGATGACAGAGGCGGCCGTCATAGGTCTGGCCCAGGTCGATGACCGGAGCGCCCTCGATCGACCCCGGCGCGGCCAGGGCGCGGCGAAATCCCAGGACTACCGTCTCAGCGCCGCCGGCATGGAGCATCCGCACACGCCGGCGCACCGACGGATCGGTGAGGTCATGGACGAAATAGGCCAGCTTCAGGACGGTCCCGCGCGGCGCTTCGACGGCCGGCGGCGCCACGGCGCGTCGCTGCAGCGCCGGCGTCTCCGCAAAGCTTCTGGGCTCGGCCGACGGCCTTGGGCCAGGCGCCTCGTCGGCCTCCCTGCGCGGGGCGGGCGTCGGGCCATGGCTCTTGGGTGTCTGCATCGGCGTGGTCCAGCTGCGGTCGAAGGCGTCACCGCGGCGGAGCTTCCGAGTGACGCCGACCAACAAGCCAGACCGGACCAATGTTCCGCTGCAGCTCGAGCCCAGCGGGATTTTTCACCGCTCGTCCCGAGAGCGGTCGTGGCCTCCTAGAAGCGGAAGCCTATCGACGCCCACCAGGCGACCAAGCCGGCGACCAGCGCCACGATCGCCGCCCGCCAGAGCGGCGCGAAGGCGAGTTGCGGGTCGACGGCGACTTTCCCGCGGCCGGTGACCATCGGCCGGACGAGGTCGGCCCGCTTGTAGAGGGCGTAGAAGACGACGGCGGCGAGGTGCAGGGCGACGAGCGCCTCGAGCAGCCAGAAGCTCCAGTGATGCCACTGGGCGAACAGGCGACCGGTGTCGAAGTCGACGCGGTCGGAGAGCGGCCCTGACTCGATGCCGTCGACGTCGACCGAGAAGAGGCCGGTGACCACCTGGGCGATGAGCGTCGCCAGGAGCGCCAGCACGCTCCAGGCGCCCAGCGGATTGTGGCCGGGCAGCTCCTTGTGCGCCCGCGAGGGCAGGGTGCGGATGTAGGCTAGCGTCGCCCCAGGGCCTTTGACGAAGCTTGCGAAACGCGCGCTGGCTGAGCCCACGAAGCCCCAGATGAGGCGGAACACCAGAAGGCCCAGCACCGCGTAGCCGGCCAGGCGATGCCAGTCCATGTGGCCCGTCTCGCCGGCCCACCAGGCGAAGCCGATCAGCGCCACCAGGCTCCAGTGGAAGACCCGCGTGGGGCCGTCCCAGAGCCTGGCCCGGATCGCAGGGGCTTGGGTGGCGTCGCGCATCAGGGCTGGTCCGTCAGTGCTGGTCAGGGACCCGGTACTTGTCGTGGCAGTTCTTGCAGGCGCCGCCGGTGGCGCGCACCTGGAGCTTGAAGGCGTCGAGATCGCCGCCGGCGGCCAGCTGCAGCTTGGCGCTCTCGCCTTGCAGGCGCTGGATGGCCGCGGCGAAGCCCGCGGGATCGCTCCAGATCTCGGGCTTGGCGCTGGTCTTGACGAGCGCCTCCCGGCCGCTCCCCCTGGGGAACCAACTGGCCTCCTGGGTCGCGAGCGCGTTCATCTTCTGGGCGTTGGCGGTCAGGACGGCCTTGTCCGGCGCATCCTTCTTCAGCTCGTCGATGATCGCCTTGAAGGCGCCGCCGAGCTGCTTGAAGTTCTGCTGGCGCGCCTTGACGGCCTGCGCCTGGGCGTTGTCCTGCGCCAAGGCCGCGCCCGTCGAAAGCGCCACGCCCCAGACGAGCGCCATCGCGGCCGCAGCCCCGAGCTTCGAGCCCATCCGATCACCTCTCCTCAAATGTGCGCGCGGAGATTGCCGGGGCGGCGGGCGAGCCGTCAACCATGCGGTGCGGCCCTAGCCGGCATGGCGGTCTTGATGGGTGCGCCGTGCTGGCCGGCCTCGGCGATCAGGGCGGCGCAGTTGGCGTCCTTCGCCAGCCCCGGGTCGATGAACGGCAGTATGGCGGCGATCGGCGAGAGGAAGGCGCCCAGCGCCACGGCCATGCCGCCCTGGGTGATGGCCGCCCCCGGCTGTACGCCCATGTGCGGGTGCAGCAACGTGCCCTGGGCCACGATCGGCAGCTTCAGGCGGACGACCTGGAACTTCTTCGGATGGCCCTGCACCTTCAGGTCGAGCCGTTCGGTGTCCATGTTGACCGCGCCGGAGCCGGTCACCAGCACCGGGCCGGTGTCGAAGACGATCCGATCGGCGTTGAAGACGCCGTTCACCGCTTGGAAGTGCGCCACGCCGCAGCGGATCGGGGTGGTCTGGTTGTTCTTCGACATCAAGAGGCCCAGGCCCTTGACCACGTCCACCCCCATCAGCTCGGCCAAAGATTGGCGGATCGCGCCGTTGGGGACGGCGACCATCATCTCGCCGTTGGCGTGGGCGAAAGCGCGGTGCACCGAGTTCCCGGCGCCGCTCAGCTTGACGCGGCCGACCAGGGCGCCGTCGAACGGCGTCCCGCCGGACAGGTGGAAGGGGACGATGTGCTCGAGCCGGGCGCCTGACAGCCGCAGGTCCATGTTGGTGACCGGCGTGGCGCGCCGGGCGTCGAGCTGGATCTGACCGGCGATGCGGCCCTGCGGCAGGGTGAACTCGAGCGGATCGGCGCGCAGCACGCCGTCGTTCAGCTTCACGCGCGCCGACCCCGAGCTCAGGTTCACCGGGGCGTGGCGGATGGTGGCGGCGCGATAGGTCACGTCGGCGTCGACCGAGCGGATCTTGTCGACCTGCAGGGTCGAGTCCGGAAGCAGCCGCTGCTCGCCCTGCAGCACCTGGGCGGCCTGGACCTGCTTGGGCGAGGCCACCTTGCCGGGCTTGGCCGAGCCGCCGAACAGGGCGCCCAGGTCGGGGAAGTCGAGATTGCGGGTGCGCAGGTTCGCCTGGACGAACGGCCGCGCCAGCCCGGTCTTCGCCGAAAGCTCGCCGGCGAGGTCGGAGCTGCCGACCCGCCCGGTGACTGCGGTGAGCCGCCAGTCGTGCACGTCGCGGCTCAGCCGACCGCGCAGGCTGTAGGGCGGAGTGTTGGGAAGGGCGATGCCGGTGATGCCGTAGAGGTCGGCGAGGTCCGGGCCACGGGCGGTGGCGTTCATGTGGAACTGGCCGAGGTCGAAGGGCTTGGGAACAGCGCCCTGGGCGGTGACGACGGTCTCGCCCGCGCGGATGTAGGCGTCGAACGGATAGGGCTTGGCCCGGTCGATGTTGAGCAGCGGCCCGCCGGTCACCTGCAGCGTGAAGGGCTGGGCGTTCAGGGTCCCCTGCCCACGCATTTCGAAGCCGTGGTTCCTGGCGCCCAGCTGCTCGGCGGCGTTCAGGACGCCCACGAAGCGCAGCCGGTGCTTGGCGTCGGTCAGTTTGAGCTGCCCGTTCTTGACGATGAAGTCGCGGATCGGCGGAAGCCGGGTCGGCTGGTCGGGCTTCTTGCCATCCGAGAAGTCCCAGGTGGCGCGGCCGCGGGCGTCGCGGAAGAGGTCGAGGTTCGGCTGGTCGAACTCCAGCAGCCGCATGTCCAGGTGGCCGCCGAGCAGCGGGATCAGCCGGATGCGGATGGCGATCCGGCCGATGTCGGCCAGGTTCTTGCGCGGAGTCCCGGGCGGATTAACCCAGGCCGGGTTGGCGATGTGCACGCCGTCGACCGTGGCGCTGGGCTGCCAGGAGAAGAGATGGACCCGGAGGTTCCCGTCGATCGTCACCTCGCGGTGCAGGCGTGCGGAGGCCGCGCGCGCCACCGGCCCGCGGAACCAGTTCCAGTCCCAGATGGCGATCAGGATGGCGACCGCGACCGCCAGCAGGCCGAGGATCCCTGCCGTCCAGGTGAGCGCCTTGCGGCTGGGCGGATGGATCTCGGTGCGGCCCAGCCGGGCGCGGGCGTCGCGCCAATGCTCTCGGGTCCACACGCCGGCGCGCTGCAGCGGCCGGCGCGCGCCGGATCGGGGACTGGGCTCCTGGCCAGGCTCGCGCCTGCGGCCGGGTTCGGGATTTTGCCGGATGTCGCTGGCCACGTCGCGGACTCCACTCGGGTCCCCCACGCCTGGGCGCAAAACGCCGAGGCCCCCGCCCGCTGTTCCCATCAAGGGTTAGTCCGGCGCGCCCACGAAGCGCGGATTCAAGCTCTCAGTGGCTGACGCCCCGCCCCGAGAGCGCGGTGCGGGCGGTGGTCGCCAGGATCTGCAGGTCGAAGGCGAGCGAGCGCCGGCGCAGGTACTCCAGATCCAGCGCCACCTTCTGCGGAATCGGCAGCTCGTCGCGGCCGTTCACCTGGGCCCAGCCGGTGAGCCCTGGCCGCAGCCGGTGCACGCCGCCCGCCGTTCGCAGCGCCACGAGGTCGTCCTGGTTGAAGAGGGCAGGCCGGGGGCCGACCAGGCTCATGTCGCCCTTCAGCACGCTCCACAGCTGCGGCAGCTCGTCCAGGCTGGTGCGGCGCAGGAACCGCCCGAGCGGCGTGATCCACTGGTCCGGGTCACCCAGCAGGTGAGTGGCGACATTCGGAGCGCCGATCCGCATGGTGCGGAACTTCGGCATGCTGAACAAGATGTTGTCGCGCCCGACCCGCCGCGACCAGTGCAGGGCCGGCCCCGGGCTCTCCAGCCGAACGGCGATCGCCAGCAGGAGCAGGATCGGCCACAGCACTGCGCCTCCGACCAGCGCGCCCGCCAGATCCAGCCCCCGCTTCACTCTGCGCCCCAGCTCCTCATTTGCACGGCCCCGAAGGACCGGGCGCAGGCCGGCGGAGGGCGCGCCCGACCGCCGATTCTAACGCGGAATTCCCTGAGGAAACAGGGCTGAACGGTCGCAGGCGCGCCGCTTCAGCGCGGCTTGCGGCTGCGCGGCGTCGGCGCCTTGGACGGCGCGGCCTCGGGCTCCGGATCGGGGGCGGCCTCCGCGACCGGAGCGGCCTCGACGGCCGGCTCGGCTTGGACGACCGGCTCGGGATCGACAACTGACTCGGCTTCGCTGACCGGCTCGGCTTCGACCAGCGCAGGCGCGATGGGCGCGGATTCTCCGCCCACGGGAACCGGCGGAGGCTCCTCTGCGACCAGGGCCGCGGCGACCGGCGCGCCAACGGCTTCCACCGCCGTTTCGACGATGGCCTCGACCGCCGGCTCGACGACCTCCTTCACGATCGCCTCGACCGCGTCCGCCGCTTCCACGGCCGGTTCCACAACCGTCTCCGCCGCGGCCTCGAACAGCTTGTCGACCACGCCGGGGTTCACGAAGCGCGCCGCGCTCCAGAAGGCGACGCCCGCCACCGCTGCGCCGGTGAAGTAGCCCCACAGCGGCGTGGCCATGCCGATGGCGACCTCTGGGCGGAACAGCTTCGGAAGCTCAGCGGGCAACTCCCACGCGGACTGCGGCATGGCGATCTCCTGGCCTGATTGCTGCGCCGCACACTATCACACCGGAACCATTTCGCTTGTGCGAAAAAAGTCGTGATCTAACGACGAAGAGCGAAGGCGAAGCCGAACATCCGCGGCTCCCCGGCGACATAGGTGGGCAGGCCTACGTCCTCGCCGGTGTTGCCCGCGTCCTTCACATAGCGCGTGTCGGTGGCGTTGGTGACGAAGGCCTCGACCCGCCAGCGCCCGGCGTCGGGCCGGTAGCTGACCCTGAGGTCCAGCAGGCCGTAGCCGTCCTGGAACTCGTCGAACACCAGGGGCCGGATCAGGACGCCCGAGAGAAGCTCGGGCCTGGCGTTGTCGTCGTCGAAGAAGGCTTTCGAACGGTAGGTCCAGGTGGGCGTGAACTCGAAGATCCCGCCCAGCATGGCATGGCGCGCCGAGAGCCCGACGGAGGCCATGTGGTCCGGCGTCAGGCGGAAGTGGTCGCCCTTGTAGAGGCCCGCTCCGAACCGCCCGCGCGAATAGGTGTAGCTGGCGAAGAAGTCCAGCAGCGGGGTCACGGCGAAGCTCGCCTGCCCCTCGAAGCCGTAGCTGTCGGCCTTGCCGGCGTCGGTGGTGACGAACTGTGTGCCCTGCTGCACCGTCGTCTGAAAATGGTCGTACTTGTAGAAATAAAGCGCGGCGGCCAGGTCGAGGCGGCGGCCGAGCGTCAACGCCTTGGCCCCGATCTCCCAGTCGTCCACGGTCTCGGCCGGGGCGACGGTGAACTGGGCGGAGCCGCCGGGGGTCGCCGGCCCGCTGGCCGCCAGCACCGCGGGGCGCCGGCCGCGGGCGTAGGCGGCGTAGAGGCTCGAGGTCGGCGAGAGCCGGTAGAGGGCGTCGAGGCGCCAGCTCACGCCGTTGTCGTCGAGGCTGGCGGCGTCCGTCGCGCCGTTGTTCGCCGTCGGATTGGTCTGGGCGCCGTAGTTGGCGAGGTTGGGACGCCCGGGCTGGGCGGAGGCCAGCACATTGGCCAGGCTGGGCGCCTTGAGCAGCGCGCCCAGCACCGAGGGGCCGTCGAGATTGCTGTCCTGGAAAGTGGTGGTCTTGTGCTCGAACGCGCCGCGGAGGCCCGCCGTGATCTCCAGACGCTCGGTGAGCTTGTAGCTGACGTCCGCGTAGACCTCGAAGGCTCGCGTGCGCGCGCCGGTCGTGTACGCTTCCTGGTGGCCGGGATCGAGGTTGGCGGCGATCGGCTCGGCCAGCGAAGCCGGCAGGCCGAAGGCGTGCTCCAGGAAGAAGGCGCTGGTCGCGACGTCGTCGACCGGCGCGAGCGGCGGCGGGACCGGATCGGTCCGGTTCAGAGAATTGGCCTCGAGCGCCAGGATTGCGCGCTCGTCCACCTGCAGGGGGATGTGATACCAGCCGCGCTCGGCGAAGACGTTCACGCCCACGAAGCCCGAGAGCCTGGCGCCCTCGTCGAAGTTGAGCCGCAGCTCCTGGCTGAACTGGTTGTGCCAGGTGTCCTCCGCCGCCGTCAGCAGCGGGAAGGAGAAGCCGTCGGCGTCGAACACCTCGAGGCTGGCGAAGCGGCGGAAGGCGGTGGTCGAGGACAGCCGCAGCCGGTCGTTGATCCGGTAGTCGACGAGCTCGGTGACGCCCCAGACCCTGCGGTCGAGCCCGAGCTTCGAGCCCGGCGGGAAGTTCGCGGCGGCCGAGAGCGCCGCGCCGGTGAAGAACCGCGCATCGCCCAGCGCCCGCCCGGTGACCGGATCGGTGGGAAAGAAGGTCCCGCTCTTGAAGGAGGTACCGCTCGGCCTGTCGCGCTCGTAATTGACGATGAAGTTGCTGGTCAGCGCCGCAGTCGGGCGCCAGTTCACCGCCAGGCGCGCTGCGCCGGTGTCCACCGAATTGTAGTCATCCCCGCCCAGCAGGTTGGGAATGTAGCCGTCGCGCCGGCGGTAGCGCCCGGCGAGACGCACGGCGAGATCGTCGCCCACCGGCAGGTTCAGCATGCCCTGGCCCATGGCGTAGGCGTAATTCCCGCCCTCGGCGCGCAGATTCCAGTCGAATCCCGCCGGACTGGCCTTGTTCTGAATGATGTCGACCGACCCGATCAGGGCGCCTCGGCCATAGAGGGTGGACTGCGGGCCCCTGTCGACTTCGATGCGCTGGAGGTCGAACAGCTCGACGAACGAGCCTCGCGACGTGGAGATGTCCACCCCGTCCTGGAAGATCGAGACCCGCGGCTCCTGGACCACGTCGCCGGAATCCGTGGTGATCCCGCGCATCACGAACCCCGAATTGTTCGGCGACTGGTTCTGGACGTAGAAACCCGGTGTGTACTGCGTCAGGTCGCGGAAGTCGCGGACGTCCAGCTTCTCCAGGAAGCCGCCCGGATAGGCGCTCAGGGTGATCGGCACCTCGAGCGCGCTCTGTTCGCGCTTCTGGGCGGTGACGAGGACCTCGGAGACCTGGACGCTGGACGCCGGTTCCTGCGCCGCCGCCGGCGCCCCACAAGCCATGGCGCAGGCGCCGGCGACGAGGCCGGCCTTGATCGTCCCCATCGGCTGCATCAGTCGCCCCTCTCCTTGGCGGCCGGCGCGAGATTGCAACGATTCGGATTTGCCATGGCGCCGCCGCGCCGCTTGAGCGGCCCCCGCGCCAGCCGCTACACCCGATATACCCTTGCGGCCCCGCCCTCACCCAGGGTCTCGGCCGTCCAGCCGCAGATCGCCTGCAGCCTGGGCGCGAGGCCCGCGTCCACGCCGATCAGCACCAGGGCGCAGCCGTTCATGCGCAGCGGGTCGGAAAGCGGCCGCATCCGCGTCTCCGCCACCAGCAACGGCGCCGGGGTCGCGTCCTGCAGGTCGCGCAGGAAGGCGTCGAAGGTCTCCAGGTCCTTGAGCGGCAGCCAGATCACCACCTGCGCCTGGGGGTTCCGGCCGCGCAGCGCCGCGGCAGCCGCGACCGCCTGGGCGTAATCGTCGGCGCGCTCGAACGGTGGATCGATCATCACCAGCACGCGGCCGCGCGGGGGGCAGCGCCGCGGCGCCTGGGCGAAGCCGTCGTCGCAAAGGGTCTCCACACCCGCCCTGCCACGGAGCTCCCGGGCGAGCGCCGCCTGTTCGGCGGCGCGCAGCTCGAGCCCCAGGTAGCGGTCGCCGGGACGAAGCGCCTCGGCCACCAGCCACGGCGAGCC